>NZ_JBFRGE010000001.1:0-246726 GCF_052115185.1 Paenibacillus sp. 2TAB19
TCACGCGTTATTCCGACTTTACGACCTCGTCCAAATGGGCCTTCCATCCGGATGCAGCTTGCTTCACTCGCTCCGACGTCTTCGCCTCACTTTGCTCCGCTTGCTTCACTCGCTCCGACGTCTTCGCCTCACTTTGCTCCGCTTGCTTCACTCGCTCCGACGTCTTCGCCTCGGTCTGCTTCGTCTGTACATCACGGGCTACGCGACTGACATCGGCAGCATGCACCTTACCGTCTGAGCTGCGCAGCCGACTGCTCCTTGMATTCGTCAGTTGAAGCGGAGCAGCCTCACGGCCGCTTCTATAATCCAATACAGAGCTCTTCAGCTTAACCCGCTCTTTCACAATCGGCTTCTGTAAACTTTCCAACCGGCGAGCCGATTGAATCGTAATAGGTTCTTTGCTTCTCGCTTGAATCCATTTATGAAAATCCGTTCCCGCCTGCAGCTTACGTTCACTCGCTGTAATGCCCGGCGATTCGGCTTTCTTTCCAATTTGGGTAACTTGTATACTTTCCGTCTTTGTATGGACTGTGTTACTCAATCCGCCAGCACTGCTCGTACTACTCGTGCTACTCGTGCTGCCTTTACTACTCTTACTGCCTGCAATACTTTTACTGCCCGTAAGGCCAGCAGCCTTTTCAGCTTTGTTAAGATCAGCTTGATCTCGCCCTTGCAAGGTGACGGCAGGCTGAGTCACTGCAATTTCCCTAACGGTCCGATGTTCCTTAATGATGCGCTGTACGTCTCTATAAATGACGGTTTGCTTCTCYACCGTTACTTTCTCACGTTCAATAACGCGTTCAATTCGAGGCGCAGCGCTTGCCGCCGCATCCTTCTTCGGTTTCGGCTGCTTCGTCGTATCCTTCGGCGCAATGACCTGCACATGCACCCTCTGCTGTACGACCGAAGGTTCGCCCAAGCTGTTTTTTTTATGAGATAACGATAATCCGCCAAATTGGCTTTTTCCTTGCTTTTGCTTGTACTTGTTCAAGATGCCTCCGGCAAAAGACTGAACCGATGTCGGTTGCTGCTTYGTATCGCTGGCCCGGTTCGTCGTCCTTTTCACTTCTGGCATCCTCCTTCTTTCATTCTGCTTTCTCGATTCACTTGGTCCTAGTTAAATCCGCCATATAAGCCGGTATGAGCAATTTCGATAGACTCGAATGCTACGTCGCTCGTACTCGCATTAAGCTGAGGCCCCGTCCATTTGACCGGATATCCGTCAAAAAAGCTCCACCGGCCAAACTCTTTTCCGTCGGCGTTTTGAAGCACAATCGCCCCCGTCTTGCGTGTAATCGGACCGTCGATCGAACTCTCATACCAGTTCCACAGCACCGGAGACTTCGTAACGCCGCGGCGCAATACGAGATTGGGATACCGTACGCCTTTTGGCAGTTTATGAACGTACCCGTTCACGCCGCCCTCACGGTACTCCTCGATTTCTGTCTCGGCTTCCAGCCCGGACACCTCGGTAAACCCGGCTACGAATACGCCGTCCAGCTCCACCCAGAAGTTAAAGCTGCTAGCCACCGTGAACAGCCGATCGTTTTCCTTGCCTTCCATTGCTGCCATAAAGTAAGCGTCACCTCTTTCCGAAGACGTCGAACACGTTCGGCTTGTCCGTATCCTCGTTCATTTTCCGGTTAATTCTCGAAATTTCATCGCACCACCGGCGACGCTCTGCATGCTCCATATTCATAATCTCGTCATGCGACCAATGGAAATAATAGGCGACGAAGCCTACCTCCTCATATAACCGGTCAACCGGATAATTTAGGAGAGGGCCTCTGTTAAGGACAAAAAATCGACAGCCACCTCGAACTCGTGATCGCATTTCGGACATGCCGCCGCCACTTTTGGCGCTTCCAGATCGTTTATTTGGCGATACAGGTTCTGCAAATAAGCAAGATCGGCCGTGAACAGCTTCTCAACGAGCCTCGTATCGATATGTCTAAGGTCGCCCAGCTTCGTTACTACCCTTGCCATCAAAATAACGGTCAAGTAGCTTGGATTGGACTGCACGCGCGGATCCTTCATCGGCAATATTTCGTCGGCTGCGGTTGCCAGCCTCATGACGCCGCGGCGGTGAAGGTTGCCATGCTCGTCGACATAGCCGCGCGGAAGCTCAAATTCGTATTCGGTTTGAAACGCCATCCTTCTATCACTCCAATACCATCTATTGATGTATGCCTAAGGACTTGCTTTATAAATCCTGTTGCATAATCTGCAACGGATTCGTCATCCTGCTCAGCTTAAGACGAATGCCATTGCACATTTTGCAACGGATTGACCGCTCTCTGTTCCATATGTGTCGCTTTCTCATTCATCTACTGCACAATCGAGACTGTCGATTCATAATGGGTCACTCCAACGCTAAATCCAAAGCACAAGACCTCGCTTACTGAGGTTACGTTTGCCTGTATTTCATACAGTCTAAACGGTCCAAATCGCCTGTTAAGTGACTTTTGAGTGGAAAACATACAGTCAAAACCGGCATTTTAACCCCAAGTAACCTATCTCAGTCCATTTGATTGCACAAAATCCAAGCAAACTCTGAAATCTTCTCGTTCCTAGCCTTTTAATTGTATGAAATCCATTCAAAAAGCGAGCACATCTCTATTGAGCTGAATGAATCGATAGACTCTAAGCTGCAACCATGACATTCGAAAGCAAGCGTTACTCCTAATTCAATTGCAGCTTCTGCAACGAGAGGATTACTCCTCGCTTCTCCCCTGCATTCTTCCTGCTCCCTACAAAGTTTGACAGTTGCAAAAATAAAGCGGAAAACAAGAGAGGAGTAAGCCGATAACCGCCTACTGCCGCCTCTTGTTCCGTTGCATCACGCGTGTATTAAGCCGTGCGCGTCAAACCCTCATGCGCGAATTCCAGCAGCTCGATTGCTACTTCGTTGCCAAGACCGTTGAAGGTAGGCGCCGTGTACTTAACCGGCCATGCCTCGATAACGTTCCAGCTAGCCGTTTCTTCGCCTTCCTCGTCAACCGCGGTGATCGTAATCGTCTTACGCTCAACCGTACCCTCGATGCACTCTTGAATCCATTCATACAGCTCCATCGATTCCGTAGCGCCCCATTTGAGCGTAATGTTGCCGTACTTCACCAAGCCTGGAAGCTTGCGCGGGGTAATAACCTCGTTGCCCTCGCGGTATTCAATAACGTCGAAAGTCGCTTCAAATCCGGAAACCTCGCTGAATCCGGCCTCTTCCAGACCTTCGATTTCAACAATAAATCTATAATTGCGATATGGATCAATACGATCTCCTGCCATGGTTATCCCCTTCCGTTATTCGATATGGAAGCTAAATGCAAATGCTATTCCTATTCCGAGCCAGTGCGTTGAGTAATGCGGAATACGACGAACTCTGCCGGTTTGACAGGCGCTACGCCGATAACGCAAACCAATCTGCCGTTGTCAATGTCGTCTTGCGTCATTGTCGAGCGGCCGATATTGATATAGAAAGCTTCGGACGGGCTTGTACCCGACAGCGCGCCGTCACGCCATACGCGCATCAAGAAAGCTTCAATCGTCCGTTGTACGCGTGCCCATAGCTGCTCGGTATTCGGTTCAAATACGACCCAGTTGGAGCCGTTCTTAATCGAACTTTCGAGGAAGATGAACAAGCGACGAACGTTGATGTATTTCCAAAGCGTGTTCGACGAGCAAGTTCTCGCACCCCATACGCGAATGCCTTGTCCCGTGAACGAACGGATCAGGTTAACGCCCGCAGGGTTAAGAATATCCTGTTCGCCGTTGTTGTATTGCACGTCAATGCCGACTACGCCGCGAAGCGTTTCGTTGGCCGGAGCCTTCTGTACGCCGCGAGTGGAGTCGGAACGGGAGTATACCCCTGCAATCGTACCGGAAGGAGGGATGAAAATATTGCGTTTGTCGAGCGGGTCAAACACTTGAAGCCATGGATTGTACAATGCGCAGTAGCTCGAATCGAATAGATCGCGGTGAGCCAAAACGTCCTGTACCTTCGTCACTTCGCGCGGAAGATCGAGGATCGCGAACCGGCTGCCGAGCGACTCGCAATGCGCCACGAGCGACAATTGAACGTTCGGATCAGTAACACCTGGAATCGCCATAATGCTGACAACGTCGTTATCGATGAACGCTTGGATACCCGTTCTCTTGCCCGGGCCAAAATCTTCGCCGATAAAGTCGCCTGCGGACAAGCTTGCAGCCGTGCCGTCGCTGCCGCCGGAAAGCGTAATTTCATAAGAATCGGCATCCGCGCCAGCCAGTTGCTCGAACKGKGATACGCTGCCCTCGGAAACCGATTGAACGGCGATATGAACCAGCACGGAGCGGCCTGCCGCTTTCTCCACATAGTTAGGAGCTTCAGGGTTAAGCGATACCTTCTCATACGTCTCAACTTCAGAGCCATAGCTTACCGAAAGCGTGAATTCAGCTGTGCTCAGCCATTTGGACGGAACAAGCGCCGTATCCACCACTTCGCCCTTCAGCGAATCAGCGAGCTCAATCACTTGATCATGAACGGATACGATGCGGCTGTATTGCTTCTCCGAACCGTTCGTGAACACGACCACATCGCCTGCATAGAAGCCGGCTGCGTTTTTCACGCGGTAACGATTGCCTTCAGCCGCCTCGAAAATAGGCGTCTTAGCTTTGCTTGCCGGAACGGCTACAAGACGGAGCTGATTGCCCCATGCCCCCGGGTTTTTGGCGGAAACGGACAGTACAGCAGCTTGCTCGCTATTGGAAGCTGCAGCCGCATCCGAAGGTGCAACGCGTGCGATAAAGCAGCGGGAACCTCCGTTTGTGAAAAACTGATTAACCGCATAAGCCAGGTAACGATAAGAACCAAATGCATTCTCGGACAAATAAGAGCCGTAGACGCGCTGGAAATCTGCAGGGCTTGTAATAAGCTGCGGCAAGCCCTCGACGGGTCCGCGTGACGCAAGACCGATAAAGCCCGCCGTACTTGTGCTCACTCCCTCGAGCGGCTTGGAGCCACTTTCAAATTCCTCCACGTAAACGCCTGGCGATAAGTACTCAGCCATGAATGATCTCCTCTCTGAATCTATTTATGTATTAGGTGACGTTCGGCTTCTATGGCCATAGTCAGCCCCAAGACCAAATTCATTCGGGAAAGGTGCAACTACAGCACAATGGTGCTCAGCTTCGCAACTTCCCCGGCCGTTGCTTGCAGCTCGGCAATAACGGCCTTCCCTCCGGCTTTCACCGTTGCCTTAACGGCAAACTGTCCCGGCAGCGAGCCTCGAAACGGCAGCAGCGCCGTCCCGTCCAGCCCGCTTCGCGTAACGATAGCAGGCATTAGCTGCGCGCCTCTTCGGAAGCTATGAGCTAACGGACGTTCGAACCTAAGCACATCGCCGGGAAGCATCTCTGCGACACGAAGGAGTTGTTCGTTCTCCATATCGCGCAGAAGCAAGCATTCCCCTGCGAACGTCTTGCCCTTGAACGAACCCGCAGCTACCCGGCTGTCGCCAGCCTTCAGCCCGTCCTGGGCAACTCTTGCCCTGGCTGCAGCATCCTCTGTCGCATACGCTTCAATGTCAGCGTGCGGAATCGGCTTTCCAGCCTCATTCACAATTCTGACCCTTACAGCCGTTGCCGCCGCAGGATAAGCATAGCCAGACCCAGGCAGTAACGGTACGGTCACGACAGGAGCAAGCGGAGGCAGCGCCGACAGGTCAATCTGTTCGCTGTACGGCATGAACATCGGCGACTTGACAGTGAGCGCATAGACGCCCATTGGGACATCTAGAAACAAATAGGTGCCGTCCGATTTGCGAACGGGCTTGCGGGCAATGCCCTCAAGCGATACGGTAATGCCGCCGGGCACTCTCCTCGTCCATACATCGACCGGAGAGACAACGAGCGAGCATCGCGTAATGAGCGTATCTCTGAGCTGCGACATTCCGCTAGCCACCGCCCTTCTCTTCAAGCACAATATGGCGCTCGACGACACGCGATACCGACTTCACGCGAGTAGAATCCAGCATGACCGGACCGACGCGATACACAACCGACAGCTTATAAGGCAAATCTCCGAATTGCCACAATTTAAGCAGCTCTTCGCTCTCCATGCTCACAAGCGACAGCCGGATCGTCTCTGCGCTCTCGGCAAGCGATCCTTCGAGATAGGGGCTGCGGAGCACGGAGTTGTCGTAAAGCACCTGCATAGCTCGTCCTAATATGCGATGCTCGTCAAGCGATTTGGTCAAACGATCCGCATTCGAATGCGCTGTCATCAGAAAATAGAAATCTAGCGATTGCGGCGGATATTGCAGCGTGCTTCCACGATCCTGCATGCCCGTGCGACGCGCTTCGCCATTTTCCTTCACGTTGAACAGAAATAACGACAAATTAAGATCGCCCGCATCACGCGGAGATGCAATGCCAATCAGATCGGTGCGCGGCACGGGGTCCGGCGTTAGATTGTCGCGCAGCAAACGAAGCATGCTTGCGCCCAAATCCGCGATAACTGTATAACCGGCCACTGCCATTCCCCTCTCTATCCTTACACAGTGCTGACATAGGCTTTTGACCTATTTCGACTCCAAATCTATTATAGCTTTTCTGCCATTAATTGACTACGAAAAACTACTCATTTTATGTCAAAAAAACAAGCAATCTGATCTATTAGTCGCGGTTCATATCCTAATTTCGCTAGATTTGGCTAAATTTCATGCATACGGGTCGAATAAGCCCTTCACCACGATCTTGCCCATCTTGTGAAATTCCTGTCTGGAAGCTCTGATCATGTGGCGCATCGCGATAGCGCTTTGTTCAGTGGCCGCCATGTATGCAGCAGCAAGCACAATGTTCTTGATATGCCCGCCCGCAACATCCACTGCCGACGCAAGAAACGGAAAGTCGAGATCGGAATCAAGCGGCGCCTCCGCGGGCAGCATCGAGCGGAACAGCCGCTCACGCTCGGCGCTGTCCGGGAACGGGAACTTCACGATGACGCCCATTCGGCGCAGGAAAGCTTCATCCATATTTTGCAGCAGATTGGTCGCCAGAATGGTTACGCCATCAAAAGATTCGATMCGCTGAAGCAGGAAAGCGGCCTCCATATTCGCATATCGGTCATTAGAATCCTTGACCTCCGTACGTTTGCCGAACAATGAATCTCCTTCGTCAAAAAAGAGAATAGACCCGCTGTTCTCTGCTTCTTCGAATAACTCGCGTAAGTTCTTCTCTGTCTCGCCGATATATTTGCTCACAACGCGAGATAGATCGATGCGGTAGAGCTCAAGTCCCAGCTCGCGCGCGACAACCTCTGCAGCCATCGTTTTCCCCGTGCCTGGAGGCCCGGCAAACAACATGGCGAGTCCTCGTCCGTAAGGAAGCTTGCTCCCGAAGCCCCACCGATTAAGCACCGTTTCATTGAACTTATAGCGGTTGCACGCTTCTGTCAGCAGCGCCAACGGCTCTTCCGGGAGCACGAGATCGCTCCAGGAACGGCTAGGCGCACGCTTCTCCGYAAGCTCGCTTAAGCGATGCTGGACCTGCAATCTCGAAGCCGCCGCATAATCGTTCAGATCGGCACTGCTTCGTCCTTGCAAGGAGGCAAGCAAGGCAGCCTGCCGCCTGGTTCCTTCTATTTGCCCAGCCGTGAACGCATATTTGTCGGCCAGCTGCTCGTAGAGGGTAGGATCGTCCCAATCGGAGCTCCCAAGCTCCCATAACTTTAATCGTTGTTCGGCGTCTGGTACAGAAATAGTGAATGATAATAACGAGGCTTCCGCAGGCAGAGGAAGCTGTGCGCCGCGACGTTCGCGCCTCGCCAGCCAGATGACGACAGGGAACGGCGATGCTCCCGCATATTCGACAATGGCCGCATCCAGGCTGCTTTTATACGACTCTAGCAGCGTATCGCCGGCCATCCCTTCAGTAAGCCCGAGCATAGCGCCGGATATCAGCGCTTCGCGCACAATATGGCGAAGCTGCTCGCTTCGCTTATCTGCCTCACTGTCCAGCTTATCCAATGCAACAACGAGCAGCGGCTGACCGGAAGCTTCGGCTACATGTCGTGCATGCAGCTTTTTGCCTGCTCCTGAAGGTCCGACTATCTGCATGAAAGGAAGTCTGGCTCCGCCATTGGCACGCTCTTGATTCACGGCAAGCTGCAAACTGACCTGCAGCCGCTCATCATACAGAAGTCCCGGCGCGGCCTGCCGCTCGTCATACTTTACGGCGACAGCCGCAATCCGGCTGTCGAGCGTCTCCGTATGAAGCAGGAAGCTTACGACACGGGGATCAAGACGCAGCGGAAGCTTCAAGGAGCTGCGCTCGCCGACAGTCTCGTTTTTTAGCAGAAACCGTCTTAGCGGCGAGGAGCCTGCCAAATAAGCGCGCGCCGTGTCGCGCTCCTCCTCCGAATCGCATAGCAAACGCAGCGCAAGCATGGCTGTCGGAACACGAAGCGTCACGTCATCGTTCAAATAGCCGAACCAGCTCTCGTATCTGATGTCGAGCTCCGGCGCTAAGCACAATAGGACACAGCGCCGCTCCCACACAGACAAGCCAAGCTGATGCGACATGCGCGCGAGCGGGGAGTCTTCCGTTTCTCCAGCGGCATCGCGCTCCGCCTCCCATTGCAATCGATATTCCCTGAACGCAGCAAGAGCATCGTCCTCCAGACGATGCTCCGTCTCCTCTAGCGTACGCTCGATATCGGATGGCGTTATCATTAACCCGCGCATCGAATAAGGAGCTTGACCGTCAACCTCCTTGCTCTCGAAATCGGCCAGCAATAACCGCAGTCCTTGTTCGAGCAAGCCAAGCTCTTCATATATATCCTTCGAAACGGCTGCAAAATTTGTCATATCCATCTCCGAATTCCAAAATGATCGCGCTATCTGCGCATTAGGCACAATACGGCAATATCGTCAGACTGCGGAGCACCGTCCGCGAACATGAATACGTCCATCAGCAGCGCGTCGATAATCTCCGCGCTTGAATAACCGGAGGTTTGCGACAAAAACTGCTGCAGGCGATGAACCGTATATTGCTCTTGCAGCGCATTTTCCGCTTCCGTAATGCCGTCCGTATATACAATAAGGCGATCTCCCTTGTCGAGGCTGATCGTCTGATCGTGATAGACGAACTCCGGGAACGACCCTAGCGGAATGCCTTTGCGCAGCTTGATCGGTTGAACGGTACCATCCGCTTTCACGACATAAGGCGTACAATGTCCGCCATCGCTCAGCACGACATCACCGGTCGATATTTGCAGCACGCCGCATACGATCGTTGCGAATAGCTGCGCATTATCCGTACATAATTCGTCGTTCACCTTCTCCAGAAGCTCGCCGGGCGACAGCTTCGGATTCATCTTTCCTTTCAGCAAGGAAAGCGTCATCGCCATGAACAACGCGGCCGGAATCCCCTTATCGGATACATCCCCCAGCGTGAAGAAAAGATGATCATCATCGATCTTGAAGAAATTATAGAAGTCGCCTCCTACCTCCTTCGCCGACTTAAGCAGCGCGCACACGTCGAACGGCTCGTTGGCCGAAGGCATCGTCGTAGGCAGGAAGCTAAGCTGAATGCTGCCGGCGATTTGCAGCTCGCTCTCGAGCCTCTCCGTAAGCGCGGTCGCCTGCTGCAGCTCGCTTACCGACTCCTCCAGCGCCTCGTACAGCCTCGCGTTATCCAGCGCGAGCGCGAGCGGGCCTGCCAGCTTCGCAAGCGCCTCGCGATCGTCATGGCTGAACGCTGCGCCGCCGCTCTTGCCGGCAGCCTGCAGAACGCCAAGCTTGCGTCCCCGCGCCGTCATCGGAATGGTAACGACATCCGTGCCTTGCAAAGTGCCGCCGTTCTCCTCGAAGAAGGCGGCCGCTTCTTCGGCGAATACGAGACGTCTAGCCGCCTCGTTCACCGCGCTTAGCAGTTCTGGCTTGTTCAGCGACGCATGCAGCTCGGCACTAAGATCGAACAGGGTTTCCGCCCGCTTCAGCTTCGCGGCGAGACGGCGGTTGCGAACCAGCGTATAAGCCGCTGCGCCAATACCCGCCGCGCCGATTATCCATTCGAGTTGAGACAATTTTGTTACCGCCTTTCAAGCTCGCGCCAGCTTGCCATTACGCGCCTGCCCCGATTTTTTCTAGCGCTTCCTCGCGCGTAGCCGCTATTTCCAAGATTGTCGTAAATCCCGACATTTCGAACACATCGTATACCTGCTCGCCCAAGCACGCGCATACCATCTTCCCTTTTGATGCCCGAAGCTTCTTCGCCGCTACGAGAACGACGCGCAAGCCTGCGCTGCTTATGTATTGAAGATTGCTGAAATCGAATATAAAGCTTTGCTTTCCTTCAGACAATAATTGCAAAAAAGCTTGTTCCGCCGCCGTCGCATTGTTCCCGTCCAATCTTCCTTCAAAAGGAAGAATCGTAACGCCATTCCATTCCGTTGCTGATAGATTCATCATTCGTTACCCCCGATTGCTCTTATTCGTTATGACTTTCCATAGGCTGAAATTGCTTGCGCATCCGAAATCGGTTTATTCCCCCGGTATATTCATAGTGAATATCGTCCATTAACCGTTTTACGAAAAAAATGCCAAGGCCGCCGATCGGCCGGTCGTCGAGTTCCAGATCGAGCAAAGCGCTCGCATCCGAATTATCAAGCGGATTGAACGGTATGCCCCCGTCCTCAATCTTCACTTCGACGCTGCTGGGCGAGGCCTGGATGATGACAGCAATACTATGCTCCCCGCCTGACGGGAAGCCGTAGTTGACAATATTGACTACAAGTTCCTCGCATGCCAGAGACAAGTCAAGCACTGCGCGAGCCGTCCACCCTACATCGGCGCCGATCTCTTCCAAGCGCTCATTCAAACGCTCAAGCTCGTCCATTCGGTTCAAGAGCTTGATCTCGCGATCGATAGGATATTGCCGATCGTTCAACATCCATTCCCCCCACACTTCTATGAAGTCATATGCCAAAAGCACTATGCCGGAATTCGCCGATATTTTTGTCTGTTATATCATTCTACGAAACTATCGCGAATCCTGCCGAAAGGGTCGAATATTGGCGCAGAGGACTGTCGACCCATCTTGTCATTTTTCGACTATGCCTTGCTGGAGCGCATAAATTGTCAATTGAACCCGATTGGCGAGATGAAGCTTTTGCAAAATATTTTTGAGGTGGTTTTTGACCGTATGTTCGGAGAGGGAAAGCGCCCCGGCGATCTCGCGGTTGGAAGCGCCCGTTGCGACATGCTCAAGCACGACCTTTTCCCGATCGGTGAGCGGGGTTGTCATATCAGGCAGCGGCTTAGCCGCTCCAGCAGCCGGCTTGCGCGATGAAATGGCCTGGTCAACTGAGGGAGAAGGCTTGTCCATTCCCGTAAACTCCTGCAGAAGCCGGAAAGCAAGCGCCTTGGACATCGGCGCTTCATCGACGGAAACGGCATGCAAATATTCGAGCCAAGAGGAAGGAGCGATGTTCTTGAGCAGATAGCCTTGCGCGCCGCGCTTAATCGCTTCGAAGAGGTTAGTAATATCGTCGGAAACCGTAACCATTATAATTTTAAGCGAGGGATGAAGCTGCTTAAGACGGAAAGTGGCCTCAAGTCCGCCGATACCCGGCATATTGATGTCCATAAGCACAAGATCAGGACAGATGGCGGCTGCAAGCGCGAGCGCCTCCTCGCCGCTTGACGCCTCGCCGACAACCGTAAACGCGGGATCGCTTGCCACAATCTCCCGCATTCCTTCGAGACCATGAGGATGGTCGTCAACAAGCATCACCCGGACCGGTGCTGCGATATCTGTCATTTCGTTGCCCCCTTACCCCGTATCGTAACAATCATTCCATGCGAATAGGCAGGCGACACATCGAGCGACCAACGCATCGCATCCGCTCTCGCCCGCATCATCTTCAAGCCGTACGTCCCCTGCTTGTCCAACCCGTTGCTTGACGCTCCGATTCCATCATCCTCAATTTGACAATAAAATGCGGCCTCATCGCCCGCCGAGCCGGCACTTAGCGGAAGTTGACCGCCTCGGACGACTACACGCTCTGCTCTCGCGTGCTTCTGCACATTCATTAGCGCTTCGCGCATAATGGCAAGCAGTTCGACCTTTTGTTTCGGAGATAATACATCCTCATTCAACTTCCAATCGACAGACGACTGGATACCGCTCGCTTGTTCCATCTCGGCAGTCAGATGATGTATGCTTTGCAGCCATGGCTGCATGGCAGGCAGTGGCGTATGATGCAGGCTCTCGACCTGCTGCCTGACGTCGTCATACACGCGCCGGACTGTCGTTTTTATTTCCTCGGCTGTGGCGAGTGCCTTCGGGTCGGCAGTCTCGCGCTCTAGCCGGTCGAGCTTAACGGAAAGCATGAACAGCGATTGCGAGATGCCGTCATGCAGCTCGCGCGCAAGCTGCTCTCGCTCCTCGAAGGCGGCCTTCGCGACTCGCTCCCGATGAAGAGAATCTTGTGTTTGCTCCAGCTTCGCGAACAGACCGCGCAGCAATGTCAGCGTAACAACGAATACGAGCGCCGGAGCAAGAATATTACCCAGCTCCATCGAAACATAGGGCAGCAAAACCGCATGGCGAATATACTCCCACAAGCCGATCGTAACCGTCGGTATCCACAATATCAGCCACTTCAGCCATTTATAAGACAACTTGCTCCCCCCTGTCTTAATCGTTACGGAATGGAATCGTCTCCGCGGTTGTTTGGCCATCTATATCGGTAATGATCAGTTCCGCTTGCCATGCACCTGGATATGGCAGCTCAACTTTGCTAGCTTTATATTCCGTCAGCTTGAAGCCAGGGAAGGAACTATCGTTATTCGTTTCCTTCGGCAGCAGATTCACGATAATCGGAGTTTTATCCGGACGCTTCTGCGATGTAATCGACAAGCTGACAGCTTCCGGCTCTCCCAGCTCCTCTGGCAGCCACACCTTGAGCGACACCTCATTAGGACCAGGTCCGTTCGGTGTAATGTCCAATGTGTAATGAAGCTCTTCTCCCATTTTGTGATAATTAAGCGGCTCTGTATCAGGTGCCGGACTGATATAAGTAAGTACGCCGACAATCAATAGAACGGCGATCATCAATATGCCGTCCAGCTTAAGCAGCATGCCGCGCGGCATTTCCTTGCGCTTTGCGCGCACTCGCAGGAATGCTCCGACGACGACAACCGCAAGGACGAGTAGCGCTTTGGCCATAAGCAGCCATCCCCAGTTGCTGTATAGCAAATAGCGCCACGAAGGCAATAGGAACACCGTCATGATGATGCCTGTGACGGCTAGAAGCACGATCGTTATCCAAGCAACGGTAGTGAACCTGGCGGCGAACCGCCCAGCCTCCTTACGGTCCGAGAACCAATAGAGCAGGAGCAGCATAACGCCCCCTGCCCATATGGCCGAGCAGCTCAGATGAAGGAAGTTCATAATAAGAGCCAGTGCCGAATCGTCGAGAGCCAACGTGTGTCCGCCGAAGCTCTCTACGCCGAGCAGCAGCAGCGCCCATATCGCTTTAACAATTTCATTTTGCTTCAATATAACGAAACCGAGAACAGCCAGCACTAGAAGCGCGATCCACGAGCGGCCGGCATTCGTTTCTGTAAAGACGCCGATGGCATCCACGCTTGTGCCGAGACTATTCATAAGTGCATTGAAGTGAATAAAGATGTACACAATGGCGGTAAGAAGCAGTGTTCTAACGGCAAGCAAACTCCACTTGGCATGCATGCGCTGCGGATCGCTGCCAAATGCAAAAGGAAGCGCAACGGACCATAACATCGTCCCCGTTGCCGCCATCAAAGCGATATAATAGACCGCTCTAATGATATAAAGCAGCGATTGTCCTCCTGTCGCCCCGCCGGAATATCCCGACTCGGAATGCTGATGCGATGCATCAACGGATGCCGCGGCAGCTTGACCAGCCGGAAGCCATAGTAATAGTGTRAAAAATAACAGGGCAACAATTGCAAACAGGTAAAAAGCAGTCCTCGAGCTTCTCCCTGGGTTCAAATCATGTATGTTGTCGTGAGTGTGAATCATAATGTCGCTCTTGAACCTTCCTTCCGTTACGCTAGTTATCACGTACAGTGTACTAAACGCAAAAGAAAAGAACAATGAAACCGCCGCAGTGACACACAATGCTCACCTTTTGCTGCCCGATAACAAGAGGACGTATAAATTTCACTGAAATCGCCGATGCTCATAAATGATACCAATGGCGGTTGCCGTCCATTAACGGCGTAAGCTGACGCGGCTATGCTGCTAAACTTCGAATAGGGATGTGTGATTTGATGTCAGAAAAGCCTTATCAGCTCGCCCGCTTTGGCGAGCAGGCGGATGCGCTTGACTCGATTCGCAAGCTGGAACAAAAGCTTAGTGAGGATTATGGCTCAACGGTTGCGTTGGTTGCTTACGCCGAAGCCGACCATTCAGACGGCAAGCGGCAAGCAGGGGAATAAGGGAATAACCGGCTAATGAGAGATCTGCTCTCGTGTACGCCGGTTTTTTTGTTTCGGACTGGCCGTCTGTCTGAGCCTTAGTCTAAGTTGGATAATTGCACTACCTTTCCTTCAATAAGCTTCAATTCAGCCACTTCAGCAAAGAGTTGCTGCATAAATCCAGTATAGCCGATAATTGCTTCTTTTAAGTGGGCTCTATCATGCAGGAATCCAACATAGCAACAGCCAGCAAACCACTGCCTCTTCCAATACCAATAATGCAGTTAATTCCTATCCCCACATGAAACACTTGAACGATAATCCGGCCAATACGGCTCCTCTATCCTTGGACAGCCTCTGTCGTCGCTCCAAACGTAGATCCACCCCGCCAGCTCTGGGCGATAAGCATCCCGCACCCATACCCGCTCGTAATCGTTACATTCCTCTATGCCGTAAAATTCCTCGAGCTCATCCATCGACGCAAGTCCCGCTCTATCGACGACGATCCACTGACCGCGTATAATACTATTGCGCTGCTTGGCATCGGCATCCCGAACGGCTGCCGGATATGAGCCGCAATCAACCAATCGGCCGAACACTTGTCCCGTTCTTGAAGCTTGTATGAAGCTAGCAACGACGTGATGATTGCTTTCGCCGGGAAGAAGCGTTCCATAAATAAATACTTGAATGCTCATAAATGCTGTTCACACCTGTCCATACGAGTGTATTGCGTATTTGATGCTATCATCATAAGGGTCAGTGATTGATACGACAAGCTGTAATAATAAGCTCCCCCATGCAGGCAAGGAGGTTCATCAATAGTGGCTCATTCGCAACCTTACGGCGTATACGGCTACCGATTCCAAGATTCGCCGCAGCTCCCGATCTACCAGTTGTTCGCAGTTGGACATCAGCAAATTAGTGATCCCGAGTATTCTTGGGACGGCATGAAGCGGATTGATGGACCGCTCTATTTACTCCAATATACGGTGTCGGGCTTCGGCCGATACCGTCTTGGCGATACAACCTATGAGGTGGGCCCAGGAACGGCTTTCCTGGCCGAAATTCCGGGGGATCATCATTATTACTTGCCTCCCGAAAGCGACAACTGGACATTCTATTTCGTACTCATTCGCCAAGCTAATCTGCAGCCGTTATGGCGAGAGCTTATCGATTCGATTGGTGTAACGCCTCAGCTTGAGGCCGGCAGTTCTGCGGTTCGAGCGCTGCAGAGGCTATATTCAGAAGCGCGTATGAACGGTATAAAGAACAGTTATCAGGCATCGTCGTTCGTATATACGCTTATGATGGAGCTGCTGCAAACCAAACATAAGTTACAGAACGAGAGAGAGTCTTGGCCGAGCAGTATTCGTGATGCCGCCTTCCACATGGAATCTTCATTCGCACAGCCTGAGAGCTTGGACGAAATCGCCGCCGTTGTCGGCTTATCCAAATATTACTTTGCTCGGTTGTTTCTTCGGACGACCGGCATGTCGCCGATGGATTACGTCACGAAGCTGCGTATTGAGAAAGCTGTCGAATTGCTGCGCAGCTCGAAGCTGACGGTCGATGAAATTGCCCGAGAGGTCGGCTATGCGAACGGCAGCTACTTTAGCAAAGTGTTCCGTGGCAGAGTTGGTTTTCCGCCAGGTGACTTCAGACTGGCGAAGGAGCTGCCATCCATCGATAGACTGCGATTTGATTGAGCAATATTTTACATACGAACGCAATAAAATAGGCTAGCCACAGGGTAATGATTCGTTCTACGATATTGGCATAGAGCAATATTACGATAGAGAGGGCGATCATTGTGGTAACAAGCGCGAAGAAACATCATCAGTATGCGGCAACGCCGCCGCTCGGCTGGAATAGCTGGGACTGCTACGGGGCTGCGGTTAGAGAAGAAGAAATTAGAGGCAATGCGGAATATATGGCCGAGCATCTGAAGCCATTCGGCTGGGAATATGTCGTCGTCGACATTCAATGGTACGAGCCCGGCGCGGTGTCTTCGCATTACCGCCAGTTCGTTCCGCTGGAAATGGACGCATATTCGCGGCTTATGCCTTCGGTTGAACGTTTCCCGTCTGCCGCTGGCGGACAAGGCTTCAAGCCGTTGGCTGATTATGTGCATAGCTTAGGCCTGAAGTTCGGCATCCATATCATGCGGGGCATTCCGCGCCAAGCGGCACATGCCGATACACCGGTGCTGGGAACGACGGCAACGGCCCGCCAGATCGCGCACCCGAACTCGATCTGCCCGTGGAACACCGATATGTACGGCGTTGATGCATCGAGAGACGGCGCTGCGGCGTACTACAATTCATTGTTCGACCTGTACGCTTCTTGGGGCGTTGATTTCGTCAAAGTCGATGACATCGCCGCATCGCGGCTATACGGCATTCATTTGCCAGAGATCGAGCTGATCCGCTCGGCGATCGAGCAGTGCGGACGGCCGATGGTGCTTAGCCTCTCGCCAGGACCCGCGCCGCTTGCGCATGCGGAGGAGCTTGCCGCAAATGCTAATATGTGGCGGATGACCGACGATTACTGGGACATCTGGCATTTGCTCTACAATATGTTCGAGCGCTGCGAGAAGTGGGCTCCGCATGTAGCGGAAGGACGATGGCCGGACTGCGACATGCTTCCGCTCGGGCATCTCGGCATCCGCTCGGTTGACGGCGGCGGCAGCGACCGCTGGACGAGATTCACGCGAGACGAGCAGCTTACGATGATGTCGCTTTGGTCGATCTTCCGTTCGCCGCTTATGTTCGGCGGCGAGCTTCGCGATAATGACGACTGGACACTGTCGCTCATTACGAACGAAGAAGTGCTGGAGCTGCATCGCAACAGCCGCGGAGCGCGGCAAGTATTGCGCGACGGTGATCGTATCGTATGGGCCTCGCAAGGCGAGAACGATACAACCTATGTCGCTTTGTTCAACGCAGGCGAAGCGTCGGACAATGTATCGGTCAGCTTGGAGCAGCTTGGTCTTTCTGCCCCCGTGCAGGGACGTGATCTGTGGAAGCGCGAGAGCCTTGGAACGCTGGATCAGCTATCCTTTCAGTTGCCGCCTCACAGCTCGCTACTGCTTAAGCTGAATTAATCGTAGCATGTGCTTGCTGGCGTTACGGACTCCAGCGACACTTAGCCGTCGACAAGCGATCCTATTGCAGAGTTGCGGACTGAGGAGTCATTAAATAGTCGTTTTTCTACAAAACTTGACTCTTTAGTCGCAGATAGCGTTTATACGGTCCGTTACACTCCCAATTGCGGCTTATAGATTGCAGTTAGCGTCACTACAGTCCGTACGAACACATTGAGTATAGAAACAGAAAGCAGCCCGCCTTGAACTGCACCCCATTTGTTAGACACGACTAACAATGGAAGTGCGGATCATTGGAGGGCTGCTTTTTTGCTTTGTATCCTATTGCGGTGCGCGAAGAGCGATGCCGGCTGCAAGCAAAGCGCTGCTAATGCTTTGCGCGAACGCGGCTGCATGCGGGCCGTCGCCGTGCAGGCAGATCGTGCCGGCCTCGATGGCGATTTCATCGCCGCTCGCCGTATAAGCTTTGCCTTCCGCGGCCATCGAGACGGCCTGTCTGACGGCCGCTTCCGTGCTGGCCAGCAGCGCGCCCGGCTGGCTGCGCGGCGTTAATGTACCGTCCGCCAAGTACGTGCGGTCGGCGAATACTTCGGAGACAGCGCCAAGTCCTTGGCGCCTAGCCTCGTCAAGAAGCAGGCTGCCGGAGCCGCCGAAGACGAGCAGCCGCTTGTCGATATCGGCTGCGGCTTTCACAACGGCTGCAGCAATCTCTTGATCGCGTCCGGCCATATGGTAGAGCGCGCCGTGCGGTTTTACATGGCTTAGCCTTCCTCCAGCCGCTTGCACAAAAGCGGATAATGCCCCAACCTGATAAACAACGTAATCATAAGCCTCGCTAGCGGTTATGCTCATCTCGCGACGTCCGAAGCCGATCCGATCCGGCAAGCCCGGATGCGCGCCAAGCGCAACACCTGCCGCCAGCGATTTCTCGGCAGCAAGGCGCATCGTATGCGGATCGCCTGCATGGAAGCCGCAGGCGATGTTGACGCTTGTGACATACCGGAGCAGCTCGTCGTCCTGCCCGAACGAATACGCGCCGAACCCTTCTCCGAAATCGCAGTTGAGATCGACGGCTTTGACGGCTGCCGACCCTGTCGTACTATCTAATCGATCTTTCATCGATGCATTCCTCTCCTGTTCCTATGACAAACGGCAGCGTATCGCAATTGCGAGCTGACGCAGCTCCAGCTCGCGGGATATTGCCAGCCGCTGCGTCTCTTCAAGCGATACATGCCGGAAGCGAATCGTATCGCCGGGTTTCGCTTGCCCGAGCAGCGGCAGATCGACGCTGGCGACATGCGCAATCTTGGGGTAGCCGCCGGTCGTCTGGCAATCGGCGGCTAGCACGATCGGGGCGCCGCCGGAAGGCACCTGGACGGCGCCGGGCGTTACCCCATGCGAGCGGAGCTCCGCATGGGCAGAGCGTTCGAGAGGGCTGCCGTCCAAGCGGCAGCCCATACGGTCCGAGTCGTGAGCGACGCGGTAGCGCTCCCGATAAAGAGCTGTTCGGGCAGCTTCGCTGAACTGCCCGAATTCGCTGCCCGGCATCGCGCGAAGCTCGATGCCGTCCTCGTCGCTGCCGCCGCCATAGGCAAGCGGCTGCGCGAACCACGGCGCGGCCGCCCAGCACCCTGGGCGGGCGGCCATCGCCGCGATCCATGCGGCTGCCCACCGCGAAGCGGCAGCCGCTCCAGCTGCGCCGCACGGCACGACGTCGCCGGCGGCAAGCCGCCGCCCGCCGAGGCCGCCGAGCCCGGCGCGCGCATACGTGCTGCGGCTGCCCAGCACCTCGGGCACGCCGATGCCTCCGKCAACCGCGATATACGCGCGGCAGCCGCTCAGCGCACTGCCGAAGCGGAGCACGGCGCCGCTTCGCACGAACACCGGCCGCCACATCGGCAGCTCTTCGCCGTCGATTGTCGGCGCCATATACGCGCCGCATACGGCGATCAGCATATCGTCCTGCGCCACCAGCTCCGGCCCGATAAGCGTCAGCTCGAGCGCCGCCGCATTCGCCTCATTGCCAACGAGCATATTGGCAAGCCGCAGCGAATAGCTGTCAATCGCGCCGCCTGCCGGCAAGCCGATTGATCGATATCCTGCCCTGCCTAAATCTTGTATCGTCGTATGTAAGCCTGCTTTACTGATACGAAAACCTGCACCATCATCGGATGCACCAGTCTCAATATTGTGCATTCGTCCATCTCTGGCATCATCGCTCCGTGAATCAGCACCAGTCTGTTCATCCCTCCACGCCGCGTCCCTTACCGGCACGAATCGAACCGTATCTCCCGCCCGCAGCAAGGAAGGCTCGCTGCGCTGCGCATCGAATAGCTTCACAGGCGTGCGTCCGATCAACTGCCAGCCTCCCGGCGACGCAAGCGGATAAACGCCCGTCTGCCCGCCTCCTATGCCAACCGAACCCGCCTCTACACGTAAGCGCGGGACAGCTTTGCGCGGCTGAGCGAGCGACTCTGGCAATCCGATCAAATACGGAAAACCCGGCATGAAGCCAATCATCGCCACTTTATATTCAGCCTCGGCATGCCTCCTGCACACCTCATCCTCCGTCATTCCCGCATGTGCAGCCGCCTCGGCCAGATCCGGACCAAATTCGCCGCCGTAGCAGACCGGGATCTCAACTATCCTTGTTTTCACTGTTGAAACGCGCCATTCCCGGCTTATAATCTCCCGTAACCTCTGCTCGGCAAGCTGATACGGCAAAAGGTCCGTCAACCTGTCGTTCCATCCGGCGGCATCCGTCGCCTTTTCTTCCCGCCAGAGCAAATCCGGATCGTATACCACCGTTACGCTCGTATAAGCAGGAACGATATCCAGCATCCATCGTTCTCGGCTCGCACCTAATTGATCGGCAAGCGCCGCGAACTCTGTCCAATCCGCTTCGACTCCAAACTCACCAGCTTCCAGGACAATCGCGCTGTCCCCCAGCGGATAGAAGCGCATCCGTTCATCGTCCGACTTGACTTGCAGTCCGGCGAACTCCTTTTCAACCATGCCGCCATCCTCCCGCCTGCCGCTCTTATACGGATACATCGATTTTGACATACCTTTTCGCCGTATAGCAACTGTTATTCCTCGTATTCGCAAGCGGCTCCGCTTAGCCGTTTTTGGTTAAACGCTTCCAAGTATGGTACACTCAAATGGAGTATTTTTCCTCATACTATAACGTTAAGTGTTAGCTGCACTAACACTGAAGGAGGTCGTCTGCCCATGGCAAGCCAAACAGGAGCCATCGTACAGCAATCTTTGAATGTTTTAACGGGAGATCAGTCATTTCTGCCAAATTTGCAGGAGAAGGAGCGTGAGCAAGCTTTCAAGTCGCTGGCTGCAATCCTATCCACTCCGAATAAAGTTCATAAAGCTTTTCTGAGAATTACGGTCGAAGACGGCAGCGTTGTCCGCATTCCGGCTTACCGCATACAGCATAACGACACACTCGGCCCTTACAAAGGCGGCATCCGCTTCCATGAATCGGTGAACGAGGACGAGGTAACGAATCTCGCTGCACTGATGACGCTTAAGAACGCGCTTCACGAAGTTCCGTTCGGAGGCGGCAAAGGCGGCGTGGTCATTAACCCGCGCAAGTATTCCGTCAAAGAGCTGTATCTTATTTGCAAAAAATATGTCCAATACTTCAGCGATGTGCTCGGACCGGACAAAGACATTCCAGCACCCGATATGGGAACGGGCGAGCGCGAAATGGACTGGATGATGGCCGAATACAAGAGCATCCATCCCGGTCAGCCATACCTCGGCAGCTTTACAGGCAAAAGCATCGTAAGCGGAGGTTCGCTTGGCCGCAGGGAAGCGACAGGCAAAGGCGTGTACTTCACATTCCGCTACCTGCTGCACGACTTCCTGAATGAGCAGAGCGATTGGCTCGCGGGAAGCTCGAACCCGTACGCTCAGACGGCGCTTGCACATACGAACAGACCGTTGTCGATTGCGGTACAGGGCTTCGGCAATGTCGGCTCGGTCGCCGCGCTTGAAGCTTACAAATGTCCGTATCTCCACAACAAGGTCGTGGCCGTCAGTGACCGCAACGTCACCTTGTTTAATGCGGAGGGCTTATCCATTCCGGTACTGATCGAATATGCCGCCAATAACCAAGGCGATCTTCCTTCTACGCCAGAGAGCTTGAAGGAGCTTGGCATTCGTGCCGACATTCTCGAGCGCGAGGCTGTCCTTTACCTCGACGTTGACGTCCTGATGCTCGCTGCGTTGGAAGAACAGATCCGCGCCGACAATGTGTCCAAAGTGAAAGCCCGTATCGTCGTGGAAGGCGCCAATGCTCCAGTTACCGGCGAGGCCGACGATGTATTGAATGCGAACGGCACGATCGTCATTCCCGACATACTTGCCAACGCAGGCGGCGTTATCGTGTCTTATTTCGAATGGCTCCAGGGACGCGAGACGCAATTCTACACAGAAGAAGAAGTCTACAATCTTCTCTATACCAAAATGCAAAAAACATTAACCGGCATACTGCCCGCTTATTTCGGAGAGCCTACACCGCTTCGTCAAAGCTGTTACAATCATGCCGTAACGAAGCTGTCCACCTCTCTGTATCGCCAAGGCAAGCTATACTAATTAAAGATAATAAGAAGGGCTATTCCACGGCAGCCAAGTCGCCGCTTAGGAATAGCCCTCTTCTATATCAGATTTTACTCCTGCACGTAGCGATTAATGACCTCTACCAGTAGATCGTTCAGCAGCTTCACCTCATATTCGCCGACTGCAGGCTCCAAGTGATCGCCGCCAATTCCGCTATCATCCGTCAGGAACAAGTATGTCCCTCCTGACGCGATAGCCATGAATCGGAGCAAATATTCCGTATCGACGTCTATTCCGCTTGAGGCGACGGGAATAACGCGGACGCCCTGCTTCGCCGCGTCTAGTATCAACTGCTGCACTTCATCTATGATTTGCGGATCGCTGTGCGGGGGAGCATCCAGCACGAGGAACAGCAGCCTCGCCCTTGCCTCTTTACTCCATTCATGGTCATGAATCGCATCCCGCAGCGCCTGATCGACTGCCTCCGGGAAGTCACCGCCTCCGCGTGCATTTTCCTTCGTAATCCATCCGGTCACCGTATCCACGTTCGTGACGAACGGATGCGGCTTCACGATATAATCATCATGCTTATCCCGGTAAAAGTTGGCGCTCAGACGGATATCCAGCTGGTTCGCATGCTCCTCGGACACTCTTCGAATGACGTCCTTCAGCTCAGCGCCCAAGTAGTTAAGCTCATCCTCCATCGAACCCGTCGTATCGACGACGAACATCACATCGACCTGATCGGACAAAGAAGCACCGCTTTCGCTGCCAAGATCAACCTTGACGACGCCTTGCTTCGTAATATCTATATTTTCTAACCGCTTGTTCTGTTGCCCGGCTCTCGCCTCGATGACGTATTCGCTCTGGCGTCTGTTCTCTTGCCCGTCGAACAAGCCGGCGAATACATAAGCTCTTCCTTCTGTGTTCGTCCGGGCTTCCCAAAGCGGTTGCCCGCCTTGCATCACCTTTACCTCCGCGTCGGCAACTGCCTTGCCGTTCGCAGTCACCACAACCTCAACACGGTGGAACGCAGCGAAGGACCACGCGCGCAAGCTGCTGTCGCCCTCTTGGCTATTAAGCAGATTGCCGAACCGCTCCCATGCGGCGAGATCATCCCATTCTCCCGCGGTCAACTGACCAGCCTGAACTTCCTTGTCTTGCGAGCCATAACCGCGCTTGTCTTTGTTCTCTTTGCGATTACTAGTATCGGACTTCGACGACGTCGACTCTTCAGAGCTCGGCTCCGACGTATCGTGATCGCCTCCGTTCGCGGACTCCCCTGCTTCAGTCGCGCTTTCGCTGCTGCCTCGATTACCTGTGCCTTCGTCATTTGAGCTGCTCGATGAGCAGCCGCCGAGCAGCCAGACGAGCATCGCTATGCCAACCAGCATCGCAGCCGTTTTACCAATAGACCTTCTGAACGAATGAGCATTATTCATTCCTTCAACCCCTTTTTATCTATTTGGTTATCAAACGGCCTTCGGCTTACAAATGTTGCATATTTCCGCTGATCGTTTTACAATCGGTAACAGACATGAGGCGAGTCCGCGATCGACTGCATCAGCTTCATATTCAAGGAGGACTTCCCTAATGGAAACATTCGAGCTCATCGTAATAGAAATCGCATATCAGCAGCAAACCAGACATTTATCATTCACTTCAGCAGGTCTCGTTCTCGTCACTGATTACGGCGACCGGCTATGGTATATCGATGTCGTAGGCATCGGCGAAGTAGATTTGCTTGCCTGGTTCGGACAATCGGAGGACATCGGCGTTGAAGTAACGGCTGTCGCTGTTAACGGCACGACCTTCCGCGGCAAAGGTTATTTGCATCCGAATGAGCCGCATCAAGCAGCGGCAATCCGCGGTGACGGCGAACTATTCTCGCAATAATCAATCGCAGTCAGACTACGGCCTCTAGCACCAGAAACCTTCAACAGGGAGATGATCGAAATAACTGGAATTTCTCCCGTTATTGCGTCTCTCCCTGTCGGTTTATATGAGTTAGATGGAATATCTCCCGTTAATTTCTCCGGTTATCGGTCAAATCTGTGTAATATTCAAAATTAACAGGAGGAACTCCCGTTATTCGATACTTTTAGGGAGATTCTCCTTTATTAACTGGAGATATTCCCTTTATTTCAAACAGAGATGACTTGTTTGTTCGTTCATCTAGATCGAGCCATCAACAAAGAAAAACCGTCCAACCAGCGTCAATTCACTGGTCGAACGGTTTTTTCTCATTCTTAAAGCTTATTTGCCGTGAGCGATTTCCGGAGTCGTCAGACGGTCGTAGAAATCGACGCCTTTGTCTCTGTCATCCGAATCACGAAGCGCCATTGCCGAGCGTGGGTGCTCGTCAAGAATGCCTGTGATCATGTAAGGGATAATGTAGCCCCACTCTTCCTTCTCGCGGAGAGAAATCATGTATTTCTCGATCATATCGAGAACTGGGCGAATGTTGTATTTCGTGTTTTGCAATTCAGCAACAAGCAATTCCGTATTGCAGTTGCCCGCTGCGCGGCCCATGCCGTATACGGAGGAGTCAAGCAGCTCAACGCCCTTCTCGGCAGCAAGCAATGTGTTCGCGTAAGCAAGCTGAAGGTTGTTGTGCGCATGAACGCCCAGACGTTTGTTCGGCAAGTGCTGTTGGAACTTCTGTACGAGGTAAGTCATATCGTTAGGCTTCAGGCTGCCGTACGAGTCCACGATGTACACAACATCTACAACGCTCTCGTCGATCAGCTTGAACGCTTCAATAAGCTGGTTCTCCATTACGTTGGAGAGTGCCATAATGTTAAGCGTCGTTTCGTATCCGCGGTCGTGGAATACTTTCACAAGCTCAAGCGCTTTGTCTACGTCTTGGATGTAGCAAGCGACGCGGATAAGATCAAGCAGGCTCTCGCTGCGCGGAAGGATATCATTTTCGTCTACACGACCGATATCAACTAATGCGGACAGCTTCGTATTTCCTTTGTTCGGAATGACTTTTTTCAAGAAATCGTCGTCCAGGAAACGCCAAGGTCCAGCGCTTTCAGCGCCTTTAAGCAGCTTTGGCGAGTTTTTGTAGCCGATTTCCATATAGTCGACGCCAGCTTCATTCAAGCTTTGGTACAAATATTGAACGAATTCTACGCTGAAATCCCAGTTATTCACGAGTCCGCCGTCGCGGATCGTGCAATCGACAATTTTGCAGTGGCTTGTTTTCGAATGCATGCGTTGTTGCTCCTTTGATTGTGAACAAGAGTTCTTTTTTTCTTATCATCATACTTGAAATAAAGAGCGAACGCAAAATAAATTTGTCGATTTATGGTTGATTTAATCAGCTTTCCGCCTCTACCTTCAAGCCTACATGGATTTGCATCACAGCCGGCATTTTCATTTTCTTCCTGCAATCTTTCTGTACACGCAACCTATTGTCGAATATTGTCGTCTTTAGGTGGAATACATCATTAAGGAGAGAATACCATGTCACAGCACAGCAAGAAATTCACCCGAATAGCAGCATTTTTGATCGCCTTTTCAATCTTAGCAACGGGCTGCGGCAACGCGAGCAACAACGAAGCAGCTGACAATGCATCCTCGGGCAACTCGCAGACTGAGACCCCTAGCGCTACTAACGATCCAGCAGCTACGACTACTCCCGAATTTGAAGCATCCGTCACCGAGGCCCCTGCACCCGACAAGCCTGCTGTGGAGAAAGAGACGGAAACAGCTGCAACCGCCAAACCGACAGCCAAACCGACAGCGAAACCGACGGCGAAACCGACGGCAAAGCCGACGAATAAACCGGCCGCAACAGCGAAGCCGACAGTGAAGCCCGCTGCAACGCCGAAGCCGTCAGAAAAGCCTGCAGCCGTTAAGGTCGCTGATATTATCGCTAAGATTAAAGAAGATGTTGAGCTTCCTATGCTATTTGCAATGGAAGGCGATTATCTCAAAGATATATACGGATTCGATCCGAGCACCCTGTTATCGGATGGCATCTTCATGGGAGGCATGCGAAATAGTTCGGCTGAGCTTACCGTCGTCCAGCTTATGTCCGACAAAGATTACGATGAAGTCGAGAAAGTACTGACAAAGCGCGCGGAAAGCATTAAAAAAACGTTCGAATCCTACTTGCAGGATCAATATGAGCTCGCCGAAAACTATCAAATTATTCGAAACGGCCACTACGTTCTTTTATCGATTTCCGATGATCAGACGGGTGTAGCCAAAGCTTTCAACAGTTTCTTCAAATAGATAAGGAGTAGAACAAAATGAACAAACGTTCTAAAGCAGTAGCAATCATGATTGTGCTTTCATTAATAGTCGTTGGATGCAGCGCGAACGGGAACAATGCCGACGCTCCCTCAACAAATGAAGGCTCCGTAACAGAAGCTCCGGCAACGAACGCTCCTTCTGCTACGGTCGAACCGGCCGCAACGCCAGAGCCAAGCGATAATGCCGGCAGCCCCGAGCCGAGCTTAGCTCCAAGCAATGAGCCGCCAGATGTGCCAAGCGAAAAGCCAACGGCAAAACCGACCACCAAACCGACAGCTAAGCCTACGGCGAAACCAACGACGAAGCCTACGGCAAAACCGACCGCCAAGCCGGCGGCTAAGCCTACGGCAAAGCCAACAGCTAAACCGACGGAAAAGCCTGCCGCTCAGGTGAAGGTATCCGATATTTCGGATAAAATCATGAACGAAATCGATTTGGGCTCGCTAGCCGAAGCGGAAGGAGATCTCATTAAGGATGTTTACGGCATCGACGCTGATACAATGATTAGCGAGGGCTCGTTCAGATACGCCATGATCAACATTAACGTCAGCGAGGTCGCTGTCGTCAAGTTGAAGTCGGACAAGCAATACGAGGCGGTCAAAAAAGGGCTCGAGCAGCGCGCGGAAACAGTCAAAAAATCGTTTGAAAACTATCTTCCGAACCAATACGAGCTGGCCAGCAACTATCAAATCGTTCGAAATGGCGATTATGTCCTATTCTCGATAACGTCGGATCAGAAAAAGGCCGCTGAAATTTTCAACGACTTTTTCAAGTAAAGTCCAGAAGCGATCATTTGTTTTTACAGAAAATCAATTAAGGCGGAGCAAGGTAGCTCCGCCTTTTCTTCATTTTCCGCAATGTTGGACATAAGAGACTGTCGATTCTTTAATGGCTGAGATTACGTTAGCCTGTATTTCATACAGTCTAATTGACCCAAAACACCACAAAATTACTTTTGAGTGGAAATTATACAGCCAAAACCTGCGATTTTAACCTCAGTAACCTTTTTCCGCCCATTTGACTGTACAAAATCCAAACAAACTCTGAAACTTTCTCATTCCCAACCTTTTGATTGGATAATATCCACCCAAAAGGCTAGTGCACCTCTAAGAGAGCCGAATGAATCGACAGTCACCATATTCCAATTAAGGGTTTGCAGCTGCTATCGCGCAATCGTCTCGGACTCCGAGCCCGACACCGACTCTTTGCTGAAGTGGCCCGAACGATTGACCTTCGTATGGAGGTATTTCTCGTTATAAACGGATGGATTGCCCCATAGCGGTACTCGGCGGGCAATGTTCATGCCAGCTTTGCGCAGCGCCTCTACCTTGCGCGGGTTGTTCGTAATGATCGCAACGCTCGCTGGGCGAAGCAGCTTCAGAACGGCAATCGCCTCGCTGTAATCGCGCGAATCGTCGGCGAAGCCAAGCTCAGTATTCGCATCGACGGTATCTAGGCCGTCCTCCTGGAGCAAATAGGCGATCGCCTTGCTGAACAATCCGATTCCGCGGCCCTCGTGGTTAGCCAAATAAAATAACGCGCCTGTGCCATGCTCCGTAATCATCCGCATYGATTGCTTCAATTGGAAGCCGCAGTCGCAGCGCTCGCTGCCGAATATATCGCCCGTGTGGCAAATGCTGTGCATACGTATAATTGCGTCACTCTCATGCTCGAAGTCGCCGTACACAAGAACGCTGGATTGCTGCATCTCTGCATATGAGAATCTATTCAAATCCTCGACAAGCTGCGTTGCAGTCTTTGGTTCGCCTGCTTCCTTGCGAAGCCACGAGTACCACTGGAACATCTTCGTCTCCCCATCCAAATTGACAGGCAGATTAATCGGGCCGACGACGTAAATATCGTTAGCGCCGTTCTCGATCCTTCTTATTTTGTCCTTAATACGGTCTGCAATATGGGATTGAATCATTAGGCGTTTCACCTTCTCTGTAAGATTATAGGATTAGTATGAATTAAAATTGCATCGAAAGATAGCTCAAAGTTCCAAATTCATAATTTCGATATACAATTGTTGGCGCAGTTTCGGGATCGCCGCCTCCAAGCGCAATATATAACGGTACGAAATGCTCGGCGCGCGGGACGGCCATTCGTGCGTGCGGAGCAAGACTGTCGTACTTAAACAACGAATCCGTATCATGCTCGTTCATTTTCTCGATCAGCCAATCGTCAAACTCGACTGCCCAGCTCTCAGGCTCCTTCTGTCCCCATTTGACCGCTCTTAGATTATGAACGGTTACACCGCTTCCAATCAACAAAATATTTTGTGAACTCAAGCTCCGGAGTGCTTCGCCGATCCGGTATTGCTCCTCTGCGGAGCGATATGGATTGACCGACACCTGTACGACAGGTATATCGGCTAGCGGGAACATATGCTTTAGCATCGTCCATGAGCCATGGTCAAGTCCGCGTGTTTCATCGTATGCGACCGGGATGCCTTTATCGCTAAGCAACTTGCCCACTAATGCCGCAACTTTGGTTGATCCCTTGGCCGGGTACTTCACTTGATACAGTTCATCGGGAAAACCGTAGAAGTCATAGATCGTTTCGTATTCGTCATCCTTGGAAGAGATCGTTACAGCTTCGGTCTCCCAATGTGCGGTAAAAATGACGATGGCGTCAGGCTTCATATTGGCGCCTATATGTTGTAGAAAACGGCTATATTCATTTTGCTCGACGGCCAGCATAGGTGAGCCGTGCGCTAAAAATAATGGCTTCATAACGAAGCGCCTCCTTAATTTTCATCCTGCTTATTCACTTACTATTCGTAACTAATTATAGTTTCACAACTAATGATAGTCAAGTAATTAACAGTCAAGAAGTGTGCTTGTATAAAAACTATATAAGGGTTATACTGTGGATGTAGACAAAAGAGGTGATACGAATGGAACAACAGACTCTTTGTCCCCGCTTCGAGAAGGGGATGGATATGTTCAGCAGGCGTTGGACCGGCCTGATCATTTATCAACTATTAGAGGGAACACAACGTTTCTGCACGATACAAAGCGCCTTGCCGATCAGCGGCAGACTATTGTCTGAACGTTTGAAGGAGCTAGAGGCAGAAGGCATTGTCGTTCGTCACGTTTATCCAGACATCCCCGTACGCATAGAATATTCATTAACCGATAAAGGCAAGGCACTCGAGCCGGTCATTCGCGAAATTCAGAAATGGTCGTCGGATTGGCTGCAGCCATAACGTTCTCTACAAAAAAAGACATCCCCCGGTGAGCCATAGCCCGCCAGAAGGATGTCTATTTTGTTTGCCTTGCTACGATCAGCACATCCATATGACGACCAAGCCGCAGCAGTTTGCGAACCGTATTTCCCTTCAGCCAGTTTCCTACCATTGAACGAGCCGGCTGACCGATAACGAGCTGTGTTGCTTTCGCTTGGCTAGCCGCGGTAAGCAGCGTCTCGGCTATATGCTTCTTGCTGGCCGTCAATGACGTCTCAAACTTACCTCCGAGTCGCTCGACCAGCTTCATCACCGAATCTCGTTTGGCGGCGTCGCCGGGCGACCATTCGCTCCTGTCATGAACGTAATGAACACGCCATTCCGCCTTAAGCCGATACGCCGTACGGAATCCTCGTCTGACTAGCTGCTCCGCTCCCGACCGAATATCGACAGCGACGAAAATAATCTCCCGCCTGCGGAGCTCGCCGCGCAGCGTCTGGCGGCGATCCCACGATTCCAGTCTCTCGTCGACATCGTCGGCGACTTCACGCAGCGCTAGCTCCCGAAGGGCGATCAGATTGCCAGTCGAGAAAAAAGCGCCAAGCGCTTGCTCTACCTTTGCCATAGCGTAAATTTTCCCTTCCCGCATACGGCTCTGCAGCATTTGCGGCGTCACGTCGATCAGTTCTACCTGATCCGCCAGCCTGAGGATGGCATCAGGCACTGTCTCCCTGACCCTTACGCCGGTAAGCTGCTCAACGGCGTCGTTTAAGCTTTCAATATGCTGGATGTTCATCGTCGAGATGACGGAGATGCCATGCTCGAGCAGCTGTACGACGTCCTCATAACGCTTCTTGCGCGCGCTTCCCGGCACATTCGTATGCGCCAGCTCATCTACAAGCACGACCTCCGGATTTCTTCGTATGATGGCGTCAACATCCATCTCCTCTAAACTCGTGCCTTTATAAGGGATAACCTGTCGTTCGATAATCGGCAACAAACCGATCTTCCCCAGCGTATCGGCGCGGCCGTGCGTCTCCACGAGACCGATCACGACGTCGACTCCCTTAGCGCGCAGCAAGTTTGCTTCGGCTAGCATCGTATACGTCTTGCCTACGCCTGGCGCCGCTCCGATATATACTTTCAGTTCCCCCCTGCGATACGATGCGATCTGCCGCTCCTTCTCTTCCATGCTGAATCTGCGGAACAGCTCCCGCTTCGAATCCCCCCGTTGCCGAACGGGCATAATTCTCTCCCCTTCATGCTCGGCAAGATCCGCCATGAGCAGCAAGTCGACCTTCTCCAATCGACGCAGAACGCTGTCCGCAAGCGAGCCCTGCAACAGCTGCTGCCAGCGGCTTTTCTTGGAGTGACCCATCACGATACGCGTCGCTTGACGATCTGCCGCATACTGCGCTAAGGCAGCAGGCAGCTTGCGCCTGCGAGGCTGCGGCAGCTCCTCGAAGCTTCCGTCCGCCTTCTCTGTCATCTTCATGATTGAACGTTTAATGGCCTGCTCCACTTTGGACAACGTCTTCCCGGGAGGAACGTAGGCAGCAACAATAAGCTCGCCGTTCAATCTTCTCGCTATTTGCCGCCCCCGCCGCACATACAACGAGCCGTTCACGACGTATTGGGCCGTAACGAGGATCGTCTCCGAAGCCCCGGAGGGACCGCTGAGTCCCTTTTCACCGCGATGTTTCTCCAGCATATCGTTAACACCTTCAGCCACGAGGCGCAGTGACAGCTCCCGCAGTATCGCCAGATTGCCTCGCTGCGCCATAGCCGGATGAGCGGCATCGCCGAGCAGCCCCGCTTCAAACCGTCCGAGCATCGTTTCAGGCGAAACGTCGATGAGTCTAACCTCGTCTGCCAGTTCGAGCGTATCTGCGGGTACGGTATGGGTTGCTTGGATGTCCATCCATTTCAGCACCGTTTCGTCGATTCCGTCGAGCTCGTACACATTGATGGTCGTAATGACGCTTATGCCTCTATCCAATAAAAACTTAACCTCTCCGAGCCGATCGTAGAATCGCGAGCCTGGCCGGTTTATATGAGCAAGCCCGTCTACGAGGACAACCTCGGGATTGCGCTCTACCAGCGCATCAAGATCAACGTCCYCCTGCAACAGGCTAGGCACGCACTCGAGCCCATCCGCAAGCTCTGCCGTTTCCGGTCGAAGCGGTGTCGATAACAAGCCAATGACGACGTCAATACCGTCCTTTTTCAACTGCAAGCCTTCCTGCAGCAAATGATACGTCTTTCCTGATCCGCTTACAGCTCCAATCAATATTTTAAGCCGGCCGCGATGCAGCTTGGAGATGGTCAGCAACAGCTCCTCGGGCGTTTTTCTTTGATACGGCATATATGCCACTCACCTCCAGGGTGATCCTACTTGCCCACAAGTTCAGAGAGCGCCAAATTCAGCTTAAGCACGTTGACGCGTTCTTCGCCAAATACGCCCAAATCCCTGCCTTCCGTATGATCGGCTACAAGCTTCTCAAGCTCGGAGACCGATACTCCCGACAGCTTGCTAATTCTCGGAATTTGAACCGTCGCCGATTGCGGCGTAATATGCGGGTCGAGCCCCGAGCCCGAATTCGTGATCAGCGCAATTGGAAGCTGATCGATCGGTACATCTGGATTATTCGCTATCCAGGCGTCAATCGAAGCTTGCGTCCGTTCAATCAATGCAGGATTGGAAGGCGCATAGTTGTTCGAACCAGAGCCGGCTGCGTTATAATCGATACTCGATACTCGTCCTTGGAAGTAGCTTGGATCAGCGAAGCTCTGTCCGATCAGCTCCGATCCCACCACTTCGCCACTGCTATTTTTAATTAAACTTCCATCCGCTTGTGCGGGGAAGAGCAGCTGCGCTGCTCCCGTGCTTGCGAGCGGATATAAAATGCCGCATAGGATCATAAACACGACGCTGCTGCGCAATGCTACTGTTATGATTGTCAAACCGCTTTTCGAGTTTTGTTTCTCCTCAGTCGCCATTAGGCAAGCCTTCTTTCATCTATATTCGTTAAATGTTAAACCCACAAATGCACGATCAGGTCGATCAGCTTAATCCCTACGAACGGAACGATAACGCCTCCGAGTCCATAGACCAACACGTTGCGGCTCAGCAATCGCGAGGCGCTCATTGCTTTATAGGCAACGCCTTTCATGGCGAGCGGTATAAGCAGCGGTATAATAATCGCATTGAAAATCAACGCCGACAATATAGCAGACATCGGGGAGCCGAGATTCATAATATTAAGCACGCTCATCTGAGGGATAGCGAGCATGAACATAGCGGGAATGATTGCGAAATACTTAGCAATGTCATTCGCGATACTGAATGTCGTAAGCGCCCCTCTCGTCATTAGAAGCTGCTTGCCAATTGCGACTACTTCAATGATTTTGGATGGATCGGAATCCAGATCGACCATATTGGCCGCTTCCTTGGCTGCAGTCGTACCGCTGTTCATAGCTAGGCCGACGTCGGCTTGCGCCAGAGCTGGCGCGTCATTCGTTCCGTCGCCCGTCATCGCGACCATCTTGCCCTCCGCCTGCTCTCGGCGTATGACCGCAATCTTGTCTTCCGGCTTGCTCTCGGCAATGAAGTCGTCAACGCCGGCTTCTCTAGCGATCGTTGCTGCCGTAAGCGGATTGTCGCCCGTACACATGATGGTTTTGATCCCCATCTCGCGCAGTTGATCGAACCGCTCCTTCATGCCCGGCTTGACCGTATCCTTCAAATAGATGACGCCGAACAATTGCTTGTCGACTGCTACCGCAAGCGGTGTACCGCCAAGCGTCGCGATCGTATTCGCGATTTGGTCTGTGTCGGACGGTATCTGTCCGCCCTGCTCGATTACCCATTTCTTGACCGAATCGACGGCCCCTTTGCGAACTCGCCTACCGTCCGGCAAGTCCATTCCGCTCATGCGCGTTTCCGCTTTGAAAGGCACGAATTCTCCGCCCTCAGCAATGGAAGCATCGTAGCTAAGTCCTTGCTTCTTCATCCATTCCAGCACGGATCTGCCTTCCRGCGTCTCGTCCTTGATGGAGCTGATCGCAGCCCACTCCGCTAAAGCCTGCTGATTGACGCCGCCTGCCGCTATAAGCTCGCTTGCCATCCGATTGCCGAACGTAATCGTTCCCGTCTTATCCAAAATCATTGTATTGATGTCTCCTGCGGCCTCGACCGCTTTACCCGACATGGCAAGAACGTTATATTGCGTAACGCGGTCCATGCCGGCAATGCCGATCGCTGACAACAAACCGCCGATCGTCGTTGGAATCAAGCATACCAGCAAAGCAATCAGCACCGGAATTTCCAAGTCGACGCCTACGTATTCCGCAATTGGCTTCAACGTGACAACGACGATTAAAAATATGATCGTCAAGCTCGTCAGCAGCGTATTCAGCGCGATCTCATTCGGCGTTTTTTGCCGCTTGGCGCCCTCCACGAGCGCGATCATCCGATCGATGAACGATTGTCCCGGATCGCTTGTAATTCGGACCTTAATCGAGTCGCTGACGACCTTCGTGCCGCCGGTTACAGAGCTGAAGTCTCCGCCCGCCTCTTTAATAACGGGCGCCGATTCACCTGTGATAGCTGATTCGTCTACCGATGCCAGACCTTCGATGACTTCGCCGTCGCCGGGAATCATCTCGCCTTGAGAGACGACGACGATATCGCCTTTGCGCAGCTCAGGCGAAGATACAACCGTAATCGTACTGCCAACCAGCTTATTGGCGGTCATGTCTTGCTTAGACCTTTTGAGCGAATCGGCTTGCGCTTTACCTCGGCCCTCTGCAATTGCCTCCGCAAAGTTCGCGAACAGCAGCGTAACGAACAGAATGACGAACACGGTCAGATTAAAGCCAACGTTTTGCTTGGCATCGAAATATCCGGGGAATAGGGCCATCAATAGGACGATAACCGTACCGACCTCTACAACGAACATGACCGGATTTTTCATCATAACAATGGGATTCAATTTTATGAAGCTATCCATTACCGCACGTTTGACCGCGCCTGAGGATAGCAATTTATTGGTTTCGTTTCTACTCATCTTCGTTCACCTCATCCGTTAGCGGAGTGTCAAATGTTCGGCTATCGGTCCGAGAACGATAACCGGCAAAAATGTTAAAGCGCCAATCAGCAACACCGTACCTATCAACAGACCAAGGAACAGCTTATTATCCGTGCGGAACGTGCCGATGGTCTCCGGAACCGGCTGCTTGCGTGCAAGCGATCCCGCTACGGCGAGCATCGCGATCATCGAAATGTAACGTCCGAAGAGCATGACAAGTCCGGTGCTAATATTCCAGAAAGGCGTATTATCGCCAAGTCCTTCGAAGCCGGAGCCATTATTGGCAGCCGAGGACGTATACTCGTAGAGCACCTGGCTTATGCCATGGAAGCCCGGGTTGGTAACGGCTGCGTAACCAAGATYCGTCATGAACGCGAGTGCGGTCGGTACAAGGATAATGAACGGATGCGCGAGAATCGCGATGGCGATCAGCTTCATTTCGCGAGGCTCGATCTTCCGTCCGAGAAACTCCGGCGTCCGTCCAACCATAAGCCCGCATATAAACACGGCCAAGATAGCGTACATAAGCATATTAATTAGCCCTACGCCCTTGCCCCCGAATACGACGTTAAGCATCATTTCGGCCAGCGGCACCAGTCCGCCAAGCGGCGTAAGCGTATCGTGCATATTGTTGACCGTTCCTGTCGTCGCAGCCGCCGTCACCGTCGTGAAGAGAGCGGATTGCGCGATGCCGAATCGAACCTCTTTGCCCTCCATGCTTCCCTGCGAGGCGTCGATGCCAAGCGCGGTCATTGCCGGGTTGCCCATCTTCTCGGCGCCATAAGCAACGCCAAGGAATACGAGGAACAAAGTCATCATGGCCGAAAAAATGATCCAGCCCTGCTTTTTATTTTTGGCGAATAAACCGAATGTGTAAGGCAGTGCTGCTGGAAGAACCCACATGCACAAAATTTCGATGACATTCGTTAACGGATTCGGATTCTCGAACGGGTGAGCCGAGTTGACGCCGAAGAAGCCGCCGCCGTTCGTACCGAGATGCTTGATCGATTCCAGCGAAGCGACCGGTCCGATCGCAATTTGCTGCACCGCGCCCTCGAATGTCTTGATCGCGATCGTCGGATCGAGTGTCTGCGGTACTTGCAGCGCAACGAGAACGAGCGTAACGATAAAGGCCAACGGAAGGAAAATTCTCGTATGGGCTTTAACAAAGTCTTCGAAAAAGTTGCCGATCGTTTTTCCTTTGCTCGTAATGCCCCTTACGAACGCGATTGCGACTGAAAACCCGGTTGCAGCGGATGTGAACATCATCATCATGATGACCGCCATTTGCGAAAAATAAGACAAAGCGCTCTCGCCGCTGTAATGCTGCAGGTTCGTATTGGTCATGAAACTGATAATCGTATTAAACGTTAGCGTAGGCTCCATGCTCGCCATGCCGTTCGGATTAAGCGGCAGCGCATGCTGCAGCCGTAGAATCAGATAGCTGAAAGCTACCAAAATAATGTTCGTGGCGATGAAACTGAGCGCATACGTTTTCCAGCTCATGCCCGCTCGATTCTTAAGTCCAATCAACCTGTAAATGAACCGTTCCGATCCTCCATATACTTTATCGAGCCGGTTGGACTCGTTCGAGAATACGTGATACACATACGTTCCGAGCGGCTTCACAAGCAGCAGAAGAACGGCAATGACAATTAATAGCTGCAAAATATCCATCGTTGTTCCTCCTGGTTAAAATTTTTCCGGGTGAATTAAAGCATATAATAGGTAACCGAATACGAGCACCGCAAGCGCTGCTACGATAATCATTCGCCATCGCCCCCCGTTTGCTTAACAGCTCTGTCGCACCAAGCAAGAAAACCATAAAACAATCCGAAGCAAACGATTAAAGTACCAATCATGTACAGATCCATCAAGGCAGTTCCCTCCTGCTATAGACATTTACAAAAAGTTATTTTTTCAATAGAAACCCAATTTCGCCGGTTTGCGAATGTACGATGTGATCTGCGCCAAGACCTTTATATATGACTCTTGGATTCCAATGCGTAGTAATGACGTAGATCGATCTAGACGTCCAATCCCTGCAGCATTGTATGAACCTGCAGCTAAGAGCTAAGCTGCTCTCAAAGATGAATACATCTCCAATGACCTTTTCCGGTATCATCCAACTATTCCTGTCATTAGTATTCACGTATAAAACGTTATTAAGTCCATGCTTACGAAGTTGTCTTTCCTCTAGCTTGCTGTTCGTCAGGACGATGAACGGCAGTCCGCGAAATACCAATGTTTTTATGAATGCTTTGCCAGCTTCATTAAGCCCGGCAACGATAATATGCTCCTCGCCCAACGGCAATCTCCTCCGAATTTCTGTAAAAAGGCAACAAAAAAGAAGCCTGCGGGAAAAGAGGACCTTTCCCCGCGGGCTTCTTCGGAGGCATGGCTAAGGAAGCCATGCCGAATCGGCACTGCGATGGTTGCCTCTCTCGATTACGCTTACGAGGTTAGCTGTCGGATTCGGGCGTGAGAGTCGCCCTACGCAAGGCAGTTAAGCCTTGCGATTCACCCCATGAGCACCTATGCGGCCGACTCCATCGCGGCGCATCGCTCTTTGGTTCCCCCGTTCCCGCAGACTGCTGCGGAACTCAGCGATAAAATAGCAATTAAAAACGAATCGTTGTATCATTCCTCTCTCCAAACCACGCTTACGAGGTTAGCTGTCGGATTCGGGCGGTGAGAGTCGCCCTACTTCGAAGCGGCATCCATGGTGCTGCCTCTTCGAAGATTCACCCCTGCCGTGCTGTCGTCCGACTCTCACATCGTACAAACGCACCGCTTCACATTTGGTTCCCCCGCTTTCCGCTTGCCTCGCGGAAACTCAGCGATCAGTCCATCGCAACTTCAATTGCGAATCCTGTATCGAATCTTACTCCCAGCCAAATTTTATGTAAAGCAGGTCCAGCGTCCATATTGGATAATATAGGAGCTTATAGAGTGATCGTTAACGTTTTCAAAAAGTTATAGCTCGATATTACTCACTTTTTCGCCAATTATCTCTCGTTTTTTGAAATTACATATATGCCTGAATTTCTTATCCAACACGCGCAAGCATGCTTTTTTTCAAATCATAAATAACAGAAGTAAAAACGAGTATTCCATCGAAAAAGCCTCTTTTCATGGATAAAATGATCGTCGCTCCTCTAATTTGCTCTTAGAGCGTCTTGTGCAACAAAATGAACCTTTTACAAATGCTTCGAATCGGTTTAGGATAGACGTCGAGCCGAAAAAGGCATATCATTATCGCTGAATTTGTCCATAGGATAAAGCGGGGGAACCAACAAGAGCAATCGTTCGATTGTTCGAATGGGGTGAATCCGAGGCAATGCCTCGGTAGGGCAGCTCTCTAGTCCGAATCCGTCAGCTAACCTCGTAAGCGAATAGAGGAGAGAATTTCATATGTTCACACAAGCACAAATCGACGAGCCATTACCTTCTTGCACCAACGACTGCCTGGTGCTAATCATTCGAAGAATCGAGATGTTCGTCATTCCTGATTACGACGGTTATTGCGCCGGGTATCGCGTCTGTCTCCATTTAACAACGACTAATGGATTAGGCTGGGGTGAGTTGTTCGTGAATGAAGCAGATAAACCGGCAGACTGGATCAGATGGGGCGGCATGCTGCATCGTTATATAGGTGTGATGCATGCTGAGGAAAGCCTCGTTGACAATCGCATTAACAGTTTGTTCAACGACGCGCTTCTTCACGTTCGGAATGACAAGAGTACGTTAAATCCCGCCAAGAKTGGAGATTTACTGAAGTGCTCCGTTTCCTATATCTCACTGTTTTAAGAGTAAGTTGTCAGAATATTTAGCGAAAAGCATTTACAAATGGTGCGAATAGATTTATAATATACGGCATACTAACGCTGAATTTTTCGTTTGAAAAAGCGGGGGAACCAACGCGAGCCACTACTTGGATCAATCGATCCGCTCGCAAGGGGTGAATCCAAGGATTTGTAACCTTGGTAGGGCGTCTCTCTGTCCGAATCCGACAGCTAACCTCGTAAGCGAAATAAGGAGAGGTTTATTTATGTTGACGAAATCCGATTGTCATCTTTMTTTTCTGTCCGATCAAGATCTTAGTGACAGTCTCACCATCACACGCATCGAGTTGTTCGTTATTCCTGCCCTCGCCGTCGACTCTTCCGGTTATCGCGTATGTCTTCGAATGCTAAGCAACAAAGGGGTCGGCTGGGGTGAATTTTTTGCGCCTGAGTCCGACAGCCAAATCGATCTGAAGCAATGGAGTGAGCCGCTGCGTCAATTCGTCGGAGCTTTCACGGATTCTGCCTCGTTGTATGACTCTCTACTGCCGGCACATGTGGATGGAAGACTCAATGAATTGTTCTGCACCGCGATCGACGATCTTCTCGCTCATACCGACAATCCTACCTTCATCGAAGGCAATACCGAAGAGACAGTACTTAAGAACCGTTCCGTTGCCTATGTGTCCATCCATTAGCGTTTTAGAATGAAGCAAGCCCGCTCCTACAGCGCGAAGGAGCGGGCTTGCTTACGTTACGGCGAGCTTATGATCCGGTCGAACGATAATGGCGGACACCGATATGCCATACCGCTAGACAAGGTACCAAGAACAATACACCAGCAAGTGGCAGCAGCATATAGAACCAGTGATTGCCGTTCTGCTTTCCAAGAATATAGAGCAACGGCAAATAATTGACGCATCCGAACGGGATCATATACGTAAACAGAACTTTAACCCATCTTTCGTAAATATTCAGCGGGTATTGTGCCATCTCCCGCCCTCCGTCCGTCAAAATGTTCGCGATCTCAAGCCCCTGAATCGTCCAAAAGCACATCGTTGCCATCAAGATATAGATGCCTGCGAAGATACATACGCCGCAAACGATCATCAAGATAAATGTCGTCACCTTGGACGCATTCCATTCAACCGGCAGCTTGTATAGTGCCCAGCCAAGCACAATCGCGCTTTGCAGCATCCGCCCGACTCTCGTGAACTCGAATTGCGACCCAAGCACCTGAAGTACTGTGCTGCGCGGGCGAACAAGCAGACGGTCGAACTCGCCTCTTCTCACAAGACCCGAGAAGGCATCGAAGCCCCGCGCGAAACATTCGCTTAGCGAGAACGCCATATGAATAATGCCGAAGCACAACGCAACCTCGAAAAAGGTCCAACCTTGCAGTTCCCCAAAGCGCTCGAACATAAAATACAAACCTGCGAACACCGTAACCGGTACAAAAAACTGTCCGAAGCTTAGCAGCCAGAAGGAAGCGCGATATTGCAGCTGCGACTTGAACAAAATCGATAAGTATTTGAAATAGAGTTGCATAGCGGTTAGCCCCCCTGAATGACTATTTGCCGTAGTGCCTTCCTCATCGTGGCCCAACCAATTCCTATGAGAACCCCAAGCCAGCCTACCTGGATGATGATCCCCCATAGCGCTTCCGTCTGTGAAATATGGCCTGAATATACGCGGAAAGGGAAGTCAACCGTCCAGCGGAACGGCAATACGTAAGTAAACCGTTGCAGCCAATCCGGCATAAGCGGTACGGGAATAATCATCCCCGCCAGGAATTCGCCGGCGATCGAGATCATAAGAATCGAACCTGTCGGTGAAAGTGTCCAAAATACGGAAATGTAAATCATCATTGATATCGCAACAATGACGAATAAGCCCAGCAGCAATGAAGCAACAAAGAAGAAAAGCGTTGGCCAGTCCGGAGGCGTTGTCATACGATACGGTTCCGGCAAAAAAAACACGACAAGAACAATCGGCAAGCAGCGCAACGCTGCGTTTGCCACGCGCTGCGCGAGCAGCTTGGCGAACCACAGCGGATATATGCCGATTGGCCTGCACAATTCATAGGCAATATTGCCGCTCGTAATGAGATCGAATATTTCATTGTCACGCGCCCAAAGCATGATGAACGAAAGAAAAATTTGCTGCAGCCAGACGTAAGTAATAATTTCCTTCAACGATATTGGCGGCTGCGCCGTGCTATGACTATAGAAAGCGATGTAGATCATAATGAATACGAATCCAAAAAACAACTGCGTTATTGCACCGGCAATTGCAGATGCGCGATATTGCAGACCATTAATGAATCTCAGCTTCCATACCGAGACATAGGCCCTCATATTTGATGCTCCTTATAGAGCTGAACGATCATCTCATCCAAGGATTCTTTTTCCTGCACGCCGAACCGTCTGCGCAGCTGCTCCAAGCTCCCGTCGTATAACAAAGTACCCTTGCCAATCATAAGAATCCGGTCGGCCAGCGCTTCTATATCGGCCATGTCATGCGTGGTCAGAATGACCGTAACGCCTTGCTCCTTGTTGATTGTCTTAATAAACTGCCTAACAGCCAGCTTGCTCACGGCATCAAGTCCGATCGTCGGTTCGTCGAGGAACAATACGCTTGGGCTATGCAGCAGCGAAGCCGCTATCTCGCAGCGCATTCTTTGGCCCAGACTGAGCTGCCTCACAGGCGTACGAATGAATTCTGCAAGGTCCAGCGTTTCCGTCAGCATTCGTAGATTGTCTTCATACCGCTTAGGCGGTATCTTGTAAATATCCTTGAGCAGCTCATAAGAATCAATCACCGGCACATCCCACCATAGCTGGGAGCGCTGGCCGAAGACGACACCGATATTTTTCACATAAGCAGTACGATCCGTCCATGGTGTATAGCCCATAATGGAGCAGCTTCCTTCATCCGGCACGAGTATGCCGCTCATTACTTTAATCGTCGTCGACTTTCCCGCTCCGTTCGGGCCGATGTATCCGACAATCTCCCCCTTGCCAATCGAGAAAGAAATATCTTTAAGCGCTTCGACAACCGTATGCTCCCGTACGAACAACGCTTTCGCCGCTTGCCTCAATCCAGCCGAACGTTTTGCTACCTTGAACGACTTCCCAATTCCTTTCAATTGAATCATAGGGTCATGCATGTCAATTAATCCTCCTCGCTCTTTTTATGTTTACATCCTCTTCCTGATAAGTCCGAAACACTTTGCAAACGCCGCTCAAGAAATATATCCAAATTAGTCAAAAAAGTATAGACTTATAATTTCGGCCCAGCTATACTATTATTATAGAGATYGAGGACGGACCCCCTAGCTTGAAATTTGTCTAAAATAGGTTTACGGCATATAAAAGGCCGAGCGAGTAGCTAATTACTATCGCTCGGCCTTTTCTTATTTCATTGGTGACACCTGTTATAAGAGAGCACGCAATGACAGGTTTCCCGTCCTGAGTGGTGATAATATAGGCAACGAAAGGAAGTGCTGCGATTGGAATGGCTGCTCCGCATGAAGGACGCCTTGGATTTAATGGAGGAACGCATGGATGATCGGCTGGATATCGAGGAAATCGCGAAGGAGGCATTCGTCTCTCCCTTCCACTTTCAGCGCATGTTCCATATCCTTACCGGGATGACGGTAGCCGAATATACGCGTAAGCGCCGGCTGACGTTAGCTGCTCAGGAGCTCGCGATGTCTTCTGCCAAGGTCATCGACGTAGCGCTCAAGTATGGCTACGATTCTCCCGAATCGTTCGCCAAAGCGTTCCGCAAGATCCACGGTTTAACGCCGTCGGAAGCCAGGAAACCAGGCGTCAGCTTGAAAGCTTTTCCACGCATCTCTTTCCATCTATCCTTGAAGGGAGACAAAGACATGGACTATCGCATTGAAGAGAAAGAAGCGTTTAATGTCATCGGCAAGTCGATCGAGGTAACGTGCGAGGACGGTCAAAATTTGCGCGACATACCGAAGTTTTGGGCGGAATGCAACAGCAACGGCACTATTCAGCAATTTGAGACTGCGGGTATCAAGGGGGACTTGCTTGGCATTTGCCTGGATATGAAGCCGGGACAGGGCGAATTCACCTACATGATTGCCGGTCAAACGAGCGGCGGCGCTGCCGAAGGATTGTCGCTGCGCACCGTTCCGGCATCTACATGGGCCATCTTCACTTCCATCGGGCCGCTCCCCGGTGCGATACAAGCCGTATTCGGCAGAATCTATCAGGAATGGTTCCCCGCTACAGGATACGAGCATGCGGAAGGACCGGAGATCGAAGTCTATCCGCTCGGCGACACGACCGCAGAGGATTATCGCTGCGAAGTTTGGATTCCGATCGTGAAAAAGTAAGGTATAACAGCAGCCTAAAAGTAAAAAGCCGAGAATCCTTTATTCGCAAGAATTCTCGGCTTTTAATTTTACGTATAATTCAAAGCTTGGCGATAGCACGACCGGCCACTCTTCCCGAGAAGAGGCAGCCCCCGAGGAAAGTGCCTTCGAGCGCGCGGTAGCCGTGTACGCCGCCGCCGCCGAAGCCGGACGCTTCTCCGGCTGCATATAGGCCGGGTACCGGATCACCGTTCCCGTCAAGCACTCTGCCGGACAAGTCCGTCTGCAATCCGCCGAGCGTCTTGCGGCTTACGATTCTAAGTCTCACGGCAATGAGCGGACCGCTCTTCGGATCGAGCAGCTTATGCGGAGCCGCGACACGAATCAGCTTATCGCCAATATAGTTGCGTGCTCCCCGAATGGCTGTAATTTGCATATCCTTCGTAAAGCTGTTCTCAATCTCGCGGTCTCTCGCCTGTATCTGGCGTTCAATGTCAGCTAAGTTCAGCAACGATTCACCCGTCAGCTTGTTCATGCCGTCTACAAGCTCGGTTAGATTCGTCGCTATAACGAAATCTTCCCCCTTCTCCATGAACGCCTTGACCGGTGCAGTCGGTCCCGGCAGCACGCGGCCGAGCACCTGTTTGATGCTTTTGCCGGTCAGATCGGGATTTTGCTCCGAGCCGGACAGCGCGAATTCGCGTTCAATAATCTTTTGCGTCAGAATGAACCACGAATAGCTGTAGCCGGTCTTCTGTATCGTCTCTAGCGTGCCAAGCGTATCGAACCCTGGGAAGTTTGGCGCAGGGAAACGCTGCCCCTTCGCATCCAGCCATAACGATGACGGACCTGGAAGAATCCGAATGCCGTGCTTATGCCAGACCGGATCCCAGTTCTTAATGCCCTCGGTATAATGCCACATCCGGTCACGGTTAACGATTCGGCCTCCTGCTTCCTCCGTTATGGCGAGCATGCGCCCGTCAACGTAAGCCGGAACGCCTGACAGCATATCATCGGGCGGCGTCCCCAGCCTGCTCGGCCAGTTCTGCCGAACGAGGTCGTGATTCGCGCCGATTCCTCCGCTGCTGACAAGGACAGCCTGCGCCCGATATTCGAAGCGTCCAACCTCCTCGCGGGAGCTTGCTTCGCCGCGCGCCGCCGTGCTTGGCGCAAGCACCGCACCTTCCACGCCTGTGACGGCACCATTGCTGCGCAGCAGATTATCGACAAGGTGGCGCGGCAAATACGTAATCGTCCCGCTCGCCATATGCGCACGAACCCGCCGCTCGAACGGCTCGACGATTCCAGGCCCAGTCCCCCACACGATATGAAAGCGGGGAACGGAATTTCCGTGACCTTCCGCCAAATAACCTCCGCGCTCCGCCCAGCCGACAATCGGGAAGAAACGAACACCCATCGCATGAAGCCAAGCCCTCTTCTCGCCCGAGGCGAAGTCGACATAAGCTTCTGCCCATTTTCGTCCCCAATTATCCTCGTCCTCATCCCGGTCGAAGCCTGCCGCTCCCAGCCAATCCTGCCACGCCAGCGCCTTCGAATCTTTAATCCTAAGCCGTCTCTGCTCCGGCGAATCAACAAGAAACAGTCCGCCGAACGACCACCATGCTTGCCCGCCAAGGGAGCTCTCCGGTTCTTGGTCGAGAAGCAGCACCTTCTTCCCTGCGTCTGCGATCTCTGCCGCCGCGACAAGACCAGCCAGACCGGCGCCTACTACGATTGCGTCAACTTCCATTCGCACAGCCCTCCTTTTGAAGATAGATTACAGCCGATGACGGCTGGAAACGACTGCTTAAACAAGCAGCTTCCGCATGTAGTCGTTCAGCAAAATACGATCTGGATCCAGCTCCTCGCGCACCGCTTGGAATGAATGCCACTTCGGATACAGCGTCTGCAATTGCGCCGCTTGAAGCTTATGCATCTTGCCCCAATGCGGCCTGCCGCCGTAATTCAGAAAGATTTGCTCCATCGCCTCGAAATAAGCTTCATGCGGCATCCCTTTGTACATGTGAACGGCGATGTACGCCGAGTCCCTACCGTGCGCCGGGCTAAGCCAAATATCGTCGCCCTTCGCATAACGGCACTCGATCGGGAAGTGAACGCGGTACTTGCCGCGCGACATGGCCTCTCGCATCTCTTCAATAGCCGGTGCCATTGCTTCCGCCGGCAAATTGTATTCCATTTCGTTAAAACGAACATATCGCTGTGTAGCAAACAATCGGTGGCTGTGGTCGATCTTACGTCCTACAGGAACTTGCGAAGCAGAGATTCGGCTAATATGCTTGCTCGTGCCCGGCAGCCTGCGGGATACCTCCGACAGAAGCCCGAATAAGCGATTCTCGATCCACACTTCGCTGATGTGATCCCATGCCCTTCTTCCGGTCACTTCCTTGTCCGTCTTGTTCGTAAGCTTAATCTGGCATGGCTGCGCATAAGGAAACCAATAAAATTCAAAGTGGCGATTGTCTCCCGCCAGCTTCGGCAATTGCTGCAAACATTCAGACAAAGGGATTCGTCTGCTCTCGTATTCGAGCTTGTAGGCTGGCTCAAGCTTCAGCGTCACCTGCACGATAATGCCGAGAGTGCCAAGCGATATTTGGAACGCTTTGAACCATTCAGGATGAGATTGCTCCGTACATTGCACGACTTCACCCGTGCCCGTAACGACTGTGAGCTCGGCGATCTGCGTTGCGATATTGCCGAGTGTTCGCCCCGTCCCGTGCGTACCCGTACTAATCGCCCCGGCAATCGACTGTACATCGATATCGCCTAGATTTTCCTGAGCCAATCCGTTCTCGAACAGCAGCTCGCCGAGCAGCTTCAGCTTCGTTCCTGCCCATACGGTTGCCGTTCTCGCTTCCGGATCGACGGATACGATGCCTTGCATGCGGTCTAGCGAGATCAGTATATCGTCGGATGCCGCTATCGGCGTGAAGGAATGACCTGAGCCAACCGTTCGCAGCCTCCTTCCTTCACGGCGGCATAGGAGCACCGTATTTACAACCTCTTCGATGCTGCTCGGCATGATGACCTGTCTTGGCGTCGCTTGTACCGAGCCCGACCAATTCGACCAGCCTGACGAGTCTTGTTTCATAGGAAGCACTCTCCCATTCCGCGATAAGTCTTATATTCGCCAACAATTTTCCCTTGCGAAACCGCATACAAAATTTCGAATCGCTCGCAGAGCTCTCCGGCCTTCGCATGGCGGAAGAACACGGGGTCGCCGAGCTCAAGCTTCAAACCGGACGGCACGCGCAGCGGCGTCTGCACCTCGCCCGCCCCCTCAAGCTTGAACAGCTCCAGCCCTTCCGGCAAATAAGGCTTCGCCTCCTTCTCCGGTCCAGGCGAACCCGATGCGGTATAGCCGCCGCCCATACAAGTGACAATGTCCGTCTTCGGCCGGCGAACGACCTCGACGGCAAAACCTACCGCCGGCTTAAAACGGAACGAGCTATAGAGATCGAATAAACCCGGCGCGTAGAAGCCTGAGCCTGCCGTGATCTCGGTGACGCATGCTTCCTCGCGGGAGCTGTCCATGCTTCCCGTTCCGCCCGCATTCACGAAGCGCAAGGAAATGCCCATAGCGCTAATGCCCTGGGCCGCTTCCTTCCTGCGTCTTGCGCTTTCTGCGATCGATCTTTTTTTGAGCCATTTGATTGACGCATTTTTGAATCGCTTGCCCGGTACGTTGTCACCAACTCCCGCTACCTGGGCTTCATAGCCCATCATTCCGTCCAGCTTCAGCCACGATGATTCGCTAATGCGCTGCACTAGCGGCTTCATCTGTTCCCATGATCGAATCGGCGAGCGCCATACCCCAAAGTGCAAACCGGGATAATCGGCAGACATATCCATATCAATGCATAGAGGAACAACGACTTGCCTATCCTCCGCCAGTCTCTCAAGCTGAATCACATGCTCCTCGCAGTCAACCATAAAGACGATCGAGCGCCCCTCGCGAATGAACTCCAGCAATTCGAGCAATGCGGCAGAATACCACTGCGGATAACCAAGCAGCAGGTCGTCGAATCCTTGGCGTGCAAGGAATGCCGCCTCGCCTGCCGTAAAACACATGATGCCTTGGAATACGTCGCTCGTTTGCAGAAGCCGCCGCATGGCATCGACGCACCGAATCGACTTGCTCGCTATACGCACCTTTTTGCTTCCCGCTGCCGCAGCGATTGCAGCCGCATTCGCATCCAGCATGTCAAGATCGACATAAGCAAGGGGCTTCGGCAGATCTGCAAATATTTGTTTGTAATACTCATAAGCGTCCACTACCCGATCAGCCCTTTCGTGAACAAATGGACAAGCTTCTTCATCTATAAGAAGTCATTCTTTAGCGGGCGCAATTATCCTGCATGCAGCGCCGAGTGAATCGCTTATTTTGTGTTTTTTTCGGTGAAAATTGGAGATGTTGTCGACCGTTTCTCGTTGAAGGCGGGTTTGTATTATAATGATAAATATGTCTATTACAATTGGAGATGACCGTTAACTATGAAATCCGAAATTATGAATCGTTTCGTCACCTATGCCAAGGTGGATACGCAATCGAACGAAACCTATACAAGCTGCCCTTCCACACCAGGACAGCTGACGCTGGCGCGTATGCTTGTAGAGGAGCTTAAGGCGATTGGCATGCAGGAGATAACGCTTGACGACAATGGCTATGTTATGGCAACCCTTCCAGCCAACAGCGATAAGCCGATCCCTACGATCGGCTTCCTCGCCCATGTCGACACCGCTACCGAGCTGTCTGGCGCGAATGTGAAGCCGCAAGTCGTTGAAGCGTATGACGGAGGCGATATTACGCTGAACGAAGAGCTCCGAATTGTCTTGTCGCCGCGTGACTTCCCTGAGCTGGCAGGCTATAAGGGTCAAACACTCATTACGACTGACGGCACGACGCTGCTTGGCGCGGACGACAAAGCCGGTATTGCCGAGATTATGACGGCGATGAATTATCTCATCCAACATCCCGAGGTGAAGCATGGCAGAATACGTGTCGCGTTCACACCCGATGAGGAGATCGGCAGAGGACCGCATAAGTTCGACGTGGCGGCGTTCGATGCTTCGTATGCCTATACGCTCGATGGAGGACCGCTTGGGGAACTGCAATTCGAGAGCTTCAATGCAGCAGCAGCAGCAATCACGATCAAGGGCAAGAACGTTCATCCCGGCACTGCCAAAGGCAAGATGATCAATGCGGTAAAAATCGCCGCCCTGCTTCAGAGCAAGCTTYCTGCCGAAGAAGCTCCTGAGCATACCGAAGGTTACGAGGGGTTCTTCCATCTATCCTCGATTCAAGGCGATGTGGAGGAGGCTCAGCTTCGTTACTTGATTCGCGACCATGACCGCGAGCGATTCAATGGCCGCAAAGCCGAGCTGACCGACATCGTCGAGACGTTGAAGGCGAAGTACGGCGCCGATCGTATTGAGCTCGAGCTGCGCGATCAATATTTCAACATGGGCGAGAAAATCGAGCCTGTCAAAGAAATCGTCGATATTGCGAGGCAGGCGATGGAGCGTCTCGGCATTACGCCGATCATCCAGCCGATCCGCGGGGGAACGGATGGATCTCAGCTGTCCTACATGGGGCTTCCGACGCCGAACATTTTTACTGGCGGAGAGAACTACCATGGCCGTTACGAGTATGTATCGGTCGACAGCATGCTTCATGCCGTGAATACGATTATCGAGATCGTGAAGCTGTACGAAGAGCGGGCATAGTTTGATAGAAAGTGAGGAGAACTTCATCTCTCATGAACTTAGGTTCATTGCGAGTGAGATTCTCCTCACTATTTTTTATTACTTCAATACAAAGCTGGCCGTCACTGGGTTATGATCGCTGTTCGCAAAGCCGAGGTCATGCCCCTTCACAGTCGTTATCCCAATATTCGAAGATACTAGGAAACCGTCAATGACAGCTAGAAAATTAACGCCTTTCTCATAAGGAATGTCGAGCGTTCTAACGGATGGGACAGCGGGATCATTCGCCCACTGAAGCCCTTCTAACCCGAAACCTTCAGGAAACGGCTGCAGCCATTCCGGCCAATCCTGCTCCGCTTCGAAAGCAGCGGCATCGGTTGAAGGGAGTGAGTGGTTCCAGTCGCCGCCAACGATGAGATAGTTGCCTTTGTCTGATTCCTCGCGAATAAAACCGTCCAAGAAATCCAATTGCTGCTTGCGAATGGTCCCGCCCTTGTCAAACGCGGACAGATGCAGATTGATCAGCACCAGCTCCTTGCCATTGTCGACTGGATAACGGCTTGCGATTAATGCGCGATCCAGCTCCAATTGCTGAACGGGCCAGCTTTCCTTGCCTGGCAGATCATAACGTACATGTGATGTAGTTTGGAACGTAGATAACGTCATCAGACCGCTTCTGACCGTCCCCATCGGAGCAAACACAGGAACAGGCACCCAAGGCACTTTATAATTAATCGCATAGGTGCTGTCGTAGTCGGATAGAGCGCTGCTTAGAGCAGCCGCTTCGTCAATCTTGTAGCTTCGAGATGATTTCGTATCTACCTCTTGCAGCAAATAGAAATCCGATTGCGTGCCTTGCAAAAAATCAGCAATAGCATCAAGATTAGCTTCGGTCTGCTCCTTGCTGCTCGAACGCGACATTTTTCCGCCATCCATGAAAAAATCTTGCCGTTGATCAAGCCCAGCATATCCGATGTTAAAGGTTGTCACCGTTACAGAATCGCCTTGCTTCAACGCTTGCTGGCTGTTATGGCTAGCTTCAAGCTCTATCTCCGAAGCAGGCTTGTAATCGACCAATGTCACATAAATAAGGAACAGAGCAGCAATAGCGACCGGTATGGCAATAATCCATCCTACCCATGTTAACGTTCTCCGCAGCAACGTCCTTCCTCCTTTTACCCTTTTGTTCTATTAGTTACGATTATGAAACACAATCCATATCTAGGCAATCAAAGCTTTGCTCCAAAAAAAAATCCCCCAAGCTATTATAGCTTAGAGGCTTGCAACACAACGCTGCTTATCGAACGAGCCAGCCGCCGTCTACAGCGAGAATATGGCCGTTCATATAATCGGATGCGGCGGATGAAAGGAATACCGCAGGACCGATCATATCCTCGGACGTACCCCAGCGGCCAGCCGGTATGCGGCCAAGAATTTGGGCGCTGCGAACCGGATCTTCGCGAAGCGCTTCCGTATTATCCGTGCTCATATAACCTGGAGCGATGGCATTCACTTGCACGCCCTTCGAAGCCCATTCGCTCGCAAGAGCTTTGGTAAGACCAGCTACCGCATGCTTGCTCGACGTGTAGCCCGGGACGTTGATGCCGCCTTGGAAGGAAAGCATCGAAGCAATATTGATGATTTTGCCCGAGCCTTGCTCGATCATGCGGTTGCCCGCAAGCTGGCAAAGCGCGAATACGGAATTCAAATTGACGTCCAGCACGTCCTGCCAATCGGCGTAGCTGTGATCGGCTGCAGGCGTACGCCGGATAATGCCCGCGTTATTGACCAATATGTCGATCTTGCCTAACTCGTCGACGGTCCGTTCAATGATGCCAGGCAGCTTGCCGCGATCGGCAACATCAACCTGAATGGTAATCGCTTTGCGTCCAAGCGCGCGAATCGCTTCCGCAGCCTTGTCCGCAGGCGTTCGGTTCGTTATGAGCGCAATATCGGCGCCTGCTTGCGCCAGCCCAAGCGCGATCGCTTCTCCAAGCCCGCGGCCTGCTCCTGTCACAACAGCCGTTTTGCCGCTTAAATCAAACAATCCCATCGTTCTACACCTTCCCTTTATTGCGTTTGCCGCCGCCTGCCGCCGATGCTTTCATCATTTGAAGGCCGTATGCTTCATACTTCGCTTCTATTTCTGGAGTTATGCCATCATCGGTAATGATGATATCGACATCTTCCAAAGCCGCATACGTAATGAGCGCCCCTCGGTCGAATTTGCTATGGTCGGCCAGGCAATAGACGGTTTTCGCATTCTCCATATACATCTTCTTCAGCTTCGTTAGTTCCTCGGTGAAGATCGTTAAGCCGTATTCCATATGAATGCCGGTCGTCGACAGAAACAGCTTATGGACATTAAGCCGCTTAATCCATTCCTGCGATTCCGCGCCGATAAGCAGATTGTTATGTCGATATCCGCCGGGAACAACAAGTCTAACCTGATCCTTCATGATTAGTTCCCGGATAATGAGCAGATCGTTCGTCAGTACCGTTACAGGCATGTTCGGGAGCAGTCTGGCCACTTCAAGCGTCGTGCTTCCGGCATCCAGAGCAATAATGTCTTCCGGCTCGATGCAAGTTACCGCAAGCGCCGCGATCGCCGTCTTCTCGGACTGGTGTTTGCTGTTCGGGTATTGGATCGGAAGCAGGCTGTCCTCGCCGTTCTGCTCCATGACCGCCCCGCCGTGCGTGCGCTTCAGCAGCCCCTTCTCTTCCAGCTTCTCCAGATCCTCGCGGACTGTCTTCTCCGTTACCTGGAATTGCTCGCTTAGCTCGGATACTTTGACCGCGCCGTTACGCTCTAATTTTTCTATAATTTTGCGATGCCTTTCCGCTGCTAGCATGACGCGTACCTCCCAAATCTTTCAGTACGACTATTTTAACTGGCTTGCAGGTACCGCGTCCATATCCGTGAACGTGTAGTTCTCGCCGGCCATCGACCAACAGAATGTGTAGTTGCTTGTGCCCACGCCGGAATGAATCGACCATGGCGGCGAAATAATCGCTTGCTCGTTCGCCACGACAAGATGTCTCGTCTGCGAAGGCTCGCCCATCATATGGAACACGCGCGCGTCGTCGTTCATGTCAAAGTACAAGTAAGCTTCCATGCGGCGGTCATGTACGTGCGAAGGCATCGTATTCCACACGCTGCCCGTCTTCAAGCTCGTAACGCCAAGCATCAGCTGGCAGCTTTGGATACCGTCTGCATGGATATATTTATAAAGGACGCGTTCATTGGAAGTTTCTTGCGAGCCAAGGTGCGAAGGGTTCGCTTCCTCTACCGTCATTTTGCGCGTCTCGATTTCTTTGTGCGCAAGGGCGGAGCAGAAATACAGCTTAGCCGGATTGGCAGCATCAAGGCTTGCAAGCAGCACTTGACGTTTGCCTTTGCCGACATACAGCACCTCAAGCTTGCTAAGCTCATACGATTCGCCGTCAACGGAAATCGATGCCGGTCCGCCAATGTTCAGGAAGCCAATCTCGCGGCGCTCAAGGAAGTATTCCGTCTTAAGCGTAGCAGCCGCTTCCAGTTCAAGCGCTTTCGTAACCGGCACTGCGCCGCCAACGACCATACGATCATAGTGTGTATAAGTCATTTTGATTTGATCCTGCTCGAACAAGCTTTCGATCAAAAACTCCTGGCGAAGACGTTCCGTATCATATAGCTTCACATCGGTTGGGTTCGTAGTATGGCGCACTTCCATTGTATAAAAGCCTCCTAATAGGTATGTTATTGTTCGTTTTCTATAATAACACACAATTACGAACATAAAAAGTACCTTATCGAAAAATTGCCTCTCGTTCCGCAATCTCAGTTACGGACACCAGCGACGCTAATAYGCCGAATAATGTGCATCCCGCGARTTAACGGACCGAGGAGACCCTATTCCCTCATAACTAGAGCGTTCTAGCCTCGTTTGACAGGTATAGCGTCAGCTGTGTCCGGAACGAGGGCGATCAGAGGGTAAACGAACGAATAAGAGCTKCTGCTGTCCGTTAGATCCAGTTCAAACTAACTAGAAAAAGAGCCGTACAAGCCAACTTAGGCTTATACGACCCTACCCTCATCCTATATATTCAGTCTCGCGTTCAACCAGCACCTTAGAACCTTAATATAAAGTACTTTACACGCGTTCCTTCACCCAAACCGCCATCTCGCCTTTGCCGCGGTTCGCCCAAGCGTAATAGGGGATGAACTTCGCTTCGGCAGGCGCCAAGTAAGCCGATGAATCCGTACGGTACAACTGCGTTCCCCATTGCTTATACTCCAGCTTGAGCGCTTGGGCCGAGATCACTTGCAGTCCTCCCGCAAGCCCTTTGTCGAACGACACGCGCAGCTCCGAGTCGACCGGCAGCATGAGCGAGCCAAGACCCGCGCCATTATCCGCCTCCTCGACGCAGTAGACGAGCGGTCCGTGCTGCAGCGCAACCTTGCCGGCGTTATACTTCACAAGCGGATTGCTTCTTACACGCATAACCGGCATCTCAAGCACAAGCTCCACGACATCTCCAGAGGACCATGTTTTCTCTACGATTGCGTATCCGCCTTCAATCTTATCCTCATATGCATAAGGCTTGCCGTTCACGGTAATCGTCGCGGAAGCACTCCAATCCGGAAGACGGAGCGCAAGCGCGAACTTGGTTGGCGCAGCAGGCTTCACTTCATAGCTGACGTTGCCCGACCATGGCATGCTTGATTTCTGGGCAAGCTGTACACTTGTTCCTTCAACCTGCAAGGTTGCTTCGCCGCCGATATACAAATGCGAATAGATCGTCGAACCTTTGACCGCATACGTATACTCGCCTAGGGAAGCAAGCAAGCGCGCAATATTCGGCGGGCAGCACGCGCAGCCAAACCATTGTTGGCGTACCGGCTTAACGTGATTGTAGGTTTTATTGTTTCCGTCGCATACTTCCGGCGTTACTTCCAATGGATTAACGTAGAAGAAATGTTTGCCGTCGCGGGACATGCCTGCGATTACCGTGTTATAGAGCGCACGTTCTAATACGTCCGCATACCGGCTGTTCGGTTCAATCTGCAGCATCCGGTGCGCAAAAAAAATAAGTCCGATTGCGGCGCACGTCTCCGAATAAGCCGTGTCATTCGGCAGATCATAATCGATCGAGAAGGCTTCCCCGTTCGCCATCGAGCCGATGCCGCCCGTTACGTACATTTGCTTGGAGACGATATTGTCCCAAAGCTTACGGCAAGCATCGACCAACGATTGATCGTTCGTTTCGCGAGCTACGTCAGCCATTCCCGCAAGCATATATACGACTCGCACCGCGTGGCCTATCGCTACGTCCTGCTCTCGAACCGGCACATGCGCTTGAAAGTAGGCATCATCAAGCTGCAGCCTTCCATTATGCCAATGCGATGTCCACCCCCGCGCTTCCGCCTCAGCATGGAAGAAACTCGGTTTCTGTCCGCGCTTATCGATAAAGTATCGGCTTAGTTCCAAATATTTATTTTCGCCCGTCGCTTCGTACAGCTTCACGAGCGCCAGTTCAATTTCCTGGTGACCATCGTAACCGGCAATTTGACCTGGTCCATCGCCGAAAACAATAGCAATATCGTCAGCCATCTTGCATACGACATCTAACAGCTTGCGCTTGCCTGTTCCTTTGTAATACGCAACACCCGCTTCGATCATATGTCCGGCGCAATACAATTCGTGGCATTCCGTCAAGTTCGTCCACTTCTTGCCCGGTTCCTTGAGCGTATAATACGTATTCAAGTAGCCATCCGCATGCTGCGCCTTCGCAATTGTATCTATAACCTCGTCGGCGATCACCTCGAGCGCCGGATCTTTTCTCGTATGCAGCAAGTAACCGACGGCTTCCAGCCATTTGGCCACATCGCTGTCCTGGAACACCATACCGTGGTAGCTGCCTTCAGCTTCGCCAGCTGCTATCTTGAAGTTGGCGATCGCATGGCTCGGATCTGCGCTTTCGATTCGATCGTTCAGCGCATCCCATTGATACGGAACGACGACGTCTCGCACCAAATCGATATAGTAGCTCCAGAAATCGTCTTTTATTTGAACGTCTTGAAGCGAAGCCGGTCTTGCCTTGCTCCTATTATTTACCGCTTGTCCCATCAGTAACTCGCACCTCTCCGAAAGAAAGTTATGATTTATGTGCTGCTGATTCCTATTGTATGCGCTACAATGAAACATAAATATAATAAGATCAAACCTATTTTTTATAAAATATCACACTCGCCCGGGAGGGAGATTCAATGACTAACCGATCGTCTGAGCATGTGTACTTCGCAGCCCCGCCGCTGCCTTATTTTCTAGAAAGCGGCATGACTATTTATGAGCCGGGCGGTCAGCATCCAAGCCGCCAGCAGCTTGGCTTGTTCGATCTGATTATCGTCGAATCCGGCACTTTGCATATAGGAGAAGAGGATATGAAATGGGCTCTGACAGCTGGAGAGACGCTCCTGCTGCTCCCCGATCGTTATCATTATTCGGTGAAGCCCTGCGAGGAACCAACCTGCTTTTACTGGATACACTTCCTGCCTGTTGGCGAATGGCAACAGTCGGCAGAAGAATATGCAAGCCTGAATCAAGAGGAGCATTATACAAAATTTCATACATCGCCTTACTCCCTTCACCTGCAGAAGCAATGGAGGCTGCCAAACCCAGAGACGACGTATCAGCTCCTCCGCGCGCTGAACCAATCGGGCAGCGAGCGCCAATCCAGCGCTTTTTGGACAAGTCAACAGCACTTCGATGAACTGCTGCGCTTAATGGACCTCAGGCAAGATGACATGTATACGAGCCCTTCGGTCACGCTCGCGGAGAAAACGGAAGCCTACATTAAGAATAACTATCGGACGGAAATTACGAGCAAAACAATGACCGATGCCTTGAACTTCCATTACAACTACATTACTCGCTGTATGAAACAGGTATACGGAATGACCCCGATGGACTACGTAACCAAGTACAGACTCGAGCAGGCGAAGCTGCTGCTCATTAAGACGGAATGGCCCGTAGCGCAAATCGCACAATACGTCGGCTTCGAGAATACGCCTTACTTCTCCAATTGCTTCGCCGACAAGATCGGCATGGCGCCGAGCAAGTTCCGCAAGCAGTTCACGACCTAGCACCAGACACCGCCAAACCGCAGATCTTACTGCAGCGCGCACAGCAAAGACGGCACTAGAATTATCAGCATATAGAGACAAAGCCACTCCTGATGGAGTGGCTTCATTGTTATTACAGACCCTATTTTAATTTCAAAAAAATCAATGCTAATATACAGGATAACCTGTTACGAACAATGCGAGATACAGTAGACTTCCAACAATCGATAATACGGTAAGCGCAGCATCCTTAGACTTTTCTTCTGTAAGGGCTGCGGTTGCAAAAGCTAGCGGAAACGCAACGATAAAATAACGCGGAGCGGACAGCAACCAGGTAGGTCCCACTACTAAAACAAAATATACGATAAAATACGCCGTGTACGAGGGATTCAGCTTCTTGACACCAAGCAACATAACAATCAGAGCAGTAAATATAGCGACCAGATTCGGCAGCCATAATCCTAAGAAGAAACGACTATTCCCCTCCGTAAATGCGCGAACAGCGTATTCCATCTGATACCTTACCGTATCGAAAAATAAATAGAGCTCCTGAGACCAATGCTCTTTCTGGTAGATAGAGTACTGAAATGCGTTCCCAGTAACCTCGTAATTTATATATAAATACGCCAGCAGACCCAAAGGTATAATAAGCAGACCGGCAACAGCTGTGGCCAATTTGCCTATAAACACCCGCTTATCCGAAACCTTATAGTAAACTATTAGATCCCTTACGAGCTCAATAGCCACCGGCACAGCCAAGAGAATCCCCGGCGAACGCGTATAAGCGGCTAGCGCTCCACACAAACATCCGATGATCCACTTTTTGTTACGCACAAAATAAATGCACATGAGAGAAAGTGCCAAAAATAAAGATTCTGTCATAGGTATGAGGAAAAAAAATGCTGCCGGGAATATAAAAATATATTTTACTGCCCGCATAGCGTTTCTGCGAGACATATCCATACGCGCAAGCTCATAAGCGAACAGAGCCGCGACAATCGAGAAGATGATAGAAACCACGAATCCCGCAGCGAGATAGCTTCCAGTCAATACCTCGATTACTCTTATCAAATGAGGCAGCAACGGAAAAAAAACAATGTGGAACCTTGGATCTCCCTCCGTCACATAACCATTCTCCGCAATCCCCAAATAGGCAAAGGCATCGATCCCCGATATGTGCCATGTCTCCATAATTTTACTGAATAGCCCGCCCGAATAACCATGCTGTATGATCAGAAAAACATAACCAATAATCAGAAGGAGACAGCGGCTTAGCAGCATCCAGCCTATTATTCTCAACCAATCCCGTTTCCTATTACCTTCATCCGTTCGATGAACCTGTATCTCATCCGTCCGATCGCCAGTCAGAATATAGGCGGACAGAACAGGTATAGCGCGCAGGCCCAATAACACGAATAGTACGAAACAGGAAGCAGTGGCGATTGTGCCACCCACGGTCCAGCTCTCGTTAGAATTCGCCCAATAAAATGCCAGAAAAGCCATCAACAGCATGAAGATTATGTATAGGTTCTTATCTTTCCTCATTATAAGCCTCTTAGCCCCCATCGGTTTTGCTTAATCAGTAAATTGGATGAAAATGAAAAAAGTGCACATAAACATAATAGTATTGGACTATTTATTTGTAAATATAAAACAGATAATTATCTAGTATAGGTATAAAGGTGCGGGTCTTTGTGAGTTGTTTTATCGAGTGCATCTAGTGACATCTTTCCGACACTTGAGTCCATGTCAGCCAACATTTCTTCCGACAATATCCTTGAATTTCCTCTTAATATGAAAAAGCAAACAATTAAGCATATTAGCTTAACGGTTTGCTTTTGATTTTTTCTATAACGATACAATCATGGTTTAAACTTCACTAGCCAATACCGGGAACAGCTCTCCCGCAATCATATCTCCGTCCTTGAACCCCATGCCGCTAGTCAAATGATGGTTGCTCATGCCGTCGAAGGTTGCCTGCTCGGGCATGTATACGATGGTCAGCACTCGGCGAGGCCGATCCGTCTTGTTCGCATAGGCGTAATGGAACGTGAGCCCGTGATGAACGGTGCAGCTTCCTCTCTTCAAAGGCACTGCAACCGGCTCGCTGGCAGCAGCCTTGGAATCCCATTCAAGCTCGAACAGATCGACAGGATTGACGAAGTCGACGTTCTCAAGCTTGCCTGCCTTATGCGAGCCAGGAACGAATGCCAGACAGCCGTTGTTCTCGTCCACGTCATCGAGCGGAATCCACATGGTCATCACATCGGATTCCTTCATCGGAAAGTAGGTCGAGTCTTGATGCCACGGCGTCGCCTTCGAATCTCCGGGCATCTTCCAGAACGCCTGATCGTGGAACAGCCTGACGCCAGAGCCTTCCGACAGCTGCAACGCAATGGCCGCAAGGTAAGGACTAAGAGTGAACTTCGCCATGCCGGCGGATTCCTTCCACGTATTCATCCGCATATTCAATATTTTAGACAGCTCCGACTTCGGCTCGTCCGCGATACCGCCAACTTCCTTGCTGCGCATGACGTCGTCCAAATACGAGGTCAACTCATCGATCTCCGCATGCGACAGTACATTATCCAGCTTCACGTATCCTTCGTTACGGTAAAATTGCAGCTTCTCCTGCGACACCTCGTAAGCCATTKGCTGTTTCCCCCCTATATTCCGATAAATCGATCAGACTAAGTTGTGCCAAACGTTACGCCAAGCTCGATGAGCCAGCGGCGGTAAGCGACGGACAGCGTATCCGCCTTATGATTAAGCTCCAGCTGCAGATCCAGCGGCAGCAGCTCGGGCTTCTGCGTCTCGATAATCCAAGCATCTTGTTCGAATACGGTGTCTTGGAAGGCGATAAATTGCTCGTCGGGAACATCAAAGCCGTAATTGCGCGACACTGCCATGTAGACGGTGCATTCCTTCTCTGCTACAGGGAGTACGGTTAGCAGAATCCATAACGTCTGCTCCGTTGAGGCATCGCGCTTGGACAGCCTTGCCGCTAAAGGACGAAATACTTCCTTCACGTAAACATACGTCGTACCTTCTTCGGCATCCGAGCCTGAATGCGCCACGGGCTGGAAGATCGGCACATCGCTCGTGTATACGCGATCCTTCTCCTTGAACACCTTGAAGTCCGGCAACTCTGCATAGTCGGGATGGCCAAGCAATCCGCCGTGTACGAACATAAGATGGGCGAAGTCGGTGAAATTCTCAATGACGCGCGTGCCTGCAGCATGAACGGTATAAGGGCCGCAAGCGAGCGGGCGAAATTCGTTATTTTCGAATTCATCGAGGAAAGGGAGTTCACTTGTCGGTTCACCGATGCATACCCAGACAAGTCCGTACTTCTCCATGCAATGGTATTTGGTCGCCTTCGCTCTGACAGGAATTCGATCCGTCTTCGCTTGCGCCGGGATACAGACGCATGCGCCGCTCCCGTCATATTTCCAGCCGTGGTAAGGGCATACGAGCGTCTCACCCTCCACTCTGCCCTTGGACAACATCGCTCCGCGGTGAACGCACAGATCTCGTAGAGCATGCACGCTGCCGCTCGCTGCGCGGAATACGGCTACGCGCTCGCCCATAACCGTAACGGAAACGGGCTGTTCCTTTAAATCCTTAGCTATATAAACGGGATGCCATTCGTTTTCGAGGACGGTGTCCCTCAGTACCTCAGTCAACATATCAACCACTCTCCCCTGGAATTATGACTGCGCTAATCCGTTGCATGTTTCTCCATTCCAGCTTCTATTCATTCGTAATGACTTTCGAGCCGGATTTAAGCGATTCGACGATTGCATTGATTTTGTCTTTGATTTCTTGCGAGATCTTGTCTTCGAAGCCATGGTAAGGAGCCAAGTAGATCGCTTCGTCCTTCACGCCAAGCAGTTGCGATTCGGCCTTCATCTCCTTGTTCTTAATCCGCTCGACGACAACCTTCATCGCTTCCGGGTAATCCTGAATCACGCTCGTTGCGACCGTATCCGGACCGTTGCTGTTCTGATCCTGATTCGAGCCGATGGCGAGAACGCCCTTCTGCTCCGCTGCTTCGATACCGCCGAGTCCCGCTTGATTCGCATTGGTCATAACGACGTCCGCGCCTTTCTCGATGAACGTAATCGCCGTTTCCTTCGCTTTGGCGACATCGTTGTCGCTGCCGAGCATCGTTGTAAGCACATTAATGTTAGCCACCGTTTCTTTCGCGCCTTTCTCGAAGCCTGCCACCGACTTCGTAATAGGAGGAATTTCCGAGCCTCCGATTGCTGCTACAGTGCCCGTTTTGGACAACAGCGCCGCAATCGAACCCATCAAATAACCTTGCTCGCTGTTATTCAAGCTAAGCGAAGTCAAATTCGGCTCTTGCGTAATCGTAGAGCTGTTGACCAAAAACCATGTCTTCTCAAAATCCGGCGCGATCTCCTTCATCACATCGCCGTACTCGAAGCCGTGGCCGATAATAACGTCGTAGCCGTCCTCGGCGTAACCGCGAATAAATTCAGCCGCGTCGGAGTTGCCGACCTTCTCGGAGTATGCCGTTTCCGCGCCAAGCTCCTCTTTGATTTTCATAAGACCGGCATAAGCCGTTGCATTCCAACCGTTATCATTAATCGGACCCGGGGTTAGCAGAGCAACCTTGAGCGCCTTGCCGCTCGTGCCGCCGTCGTCGTCCGTATTGCCGGAATTGCCGGTCTCCGTATTTCCGCCGCCGCATGCCGCCGCAAAAATCAATACTAAGCTTATACCTAATACCGCCAGCGTCTTACTAAACATTTTCGTTCTCATCCTAACCCCTCCAAATAATGTTTTTTTGTCTGTATGCAACACTTCTATATGGCAAAAGAAGACTTCGGCCGGATGCCGGCCATTAGCATGCCGATACGATCCAAATCCGCCGTTTCCCGATCCATCGTGTCCAGCAGCTCTCCCTTGTAAAGCACCGCTATCCGGTCGGACAGCGCCATGATTTCCTCTAATTCAGTCGATATGAGCAGAATCGAGCAGCCCTTCTCCCTTGCCTCGAGAATTCGCTTATGCACGTATTCCGCTGCGCCGACATCCATGCCTCGCGTCGGCTGCATCGCGACGAGCACCTTCGGATTCAGCATCAGCTCGCGGGCTAGAATCACCTTCTGCTGATTGCCGCCAGACAGTTGCCCGATCGGAATGGCCGCGCCCGTGGTCTTAATCGAGAAGCTGCGTATTTGCTCCTCCGCGTTCTGGCGCATCTTTCGGCGGTTGATGATGCCGGTCTTGCTGAAGCGCAGCTTGCGATATTCCTTGGAGATAAGATTCTCCTCGATGCTCATCTGCAGCATAAGTCCTTCCTTATGGCGATCCTCCGGAATATAGGCTACGCCGCGCTCGGTCATGCTGCGGGGATGCTGGCGATGAAGCTCCTCGCCTTCCAGCACAATCACGCCGCTTTGCTTGTTTCTCAGCYCAAGCAGCACTTCGCTGAGCTCTCTCTGCCCGTTGCCGTCAACGCCGGCGATGCCGAGTATTTCACCCTGTCGAATTGATAAGCTAATGTTTCGGAGCAGCTCGGAGCCGCTTTCGCCCGCGCTTACCCCTCTCATCTCCAATCGAGTCTCCGCCTGCTTCCCAATCCTCGCCTTGCGCATCTGAGCATGAACATCGCGGCCTACCATCATCCGTGCAAGCTCCGCCGCTGTCGTACCGCCCAGCTCATGGGTACCGACAAGCTTGCCGAGCCTTAGAACAGAGACGCGATCGCATATTTCCTGCACTTCCTGCAGCTTATGGCTGATGAAGATGACCGTCTTGCCTTCTGACTTCAGCGTCCGCAGCACACGGAACAGATCCTGCACCTCGGGCGGCGTCAGTACCGCGGTCGGCTCGTCTAGAATGATGAACTCCGCTCCGCGGAACAGCGTTTTGACGATCTCCACCCGCTGTTGCTGGCCGACCGACAGCTCGCTTACGCGTTGCTTAGGGTCAATGTCGAGCCCGAACCGATCCGACAGCTCCCGTATCTCGGAGCATGCCTTCTTGAATCGAAAGAGCGGACTGCGATCCTGCTTCATGCCGAGCACAACGTTCTCTGCCACTGTCAGAGCGGGAATGAGCATGAAATGCTGATGCACCATGCCGATCCCCACGTTTACAGCCTGCCTAGGAGAAGCGAACTTGACCGGCTGCGCTTGGAATAAGATCTCGCCCTCGTCTGGCGCCAGCATTCCCGACAGCATGTTCATCAGCGTGCTCTTGCCTGCTCCGTTTTCCCCAAGAAGCGCATGTATCTCGCCCTTCCTAATCGATAGATTCAAACGATCGTTGGCGACGAAGCTGCCGAAGCGCTTCACCAGTTCGCGGGTTTCCAAAATGATTTCCGCTTTTATCTCCATTGCCATCATCCTCCTCAAGCTTCTACTGTCTTACCCATTGCGGTTAGCCAGACTCTTGTATGGCGCTCCGGTTGCCGCAGGTTGTTTGCTCTTGCCCGAGAACCACGCTAGCGCGACCATCGTTAATAAGTAAGGGAACATCAGCATGAATTGATATGGAATTTTGATGCCGAACGTTTGGAAACGAAGCTGCAGAGCATCCGCTCCTCCGAACAGCAGAGAGGCAGCCATCGTGCCGGCCGGCGTCCACTTGCCGAAGATAACGGCCGATAGGGCGATGAACCCGCGTCCCGCAACCATATTTTCCGTGAACTGATTCAATATGCCGAGCGATAGGGAGCAGCCTGCAACACCTGCAAGCATGCCGCCGACGATGCAGCAAATATATCTTGTACGGTGAACGCGAACGCCCAGCGTGTCTGCTGCCAACGGATTTTCGCCGACGGCGCGTACTTGCAGCCCCCAATTCGTTTTGTAGAAAATAAATGCGACAATCGGTACGAGCAAGTAAGATACATAGGCAAGTACATTCTGATGGAACAATGCTTCGCCTATATATGGAATGTCGCCTAAGAGCGGAATCTTCACCACGGCAATGCCCTGTACCTGCACCGCTTCCTGCCCCATACCGAGCAGGCTTCTCCCGAAGACGGTCGTAATGCCGAGACCGAGCAGGTTGAGCGCCGTTCCGATAACGACCTGATCCGCCCCCGTCGTGACGACGAGAAATCCGAACACGAGGCCGACTAAACCGCTGACGACGATAGCTGTGAGCACGCCCAGTCCGGCACTGCCGGTATAATAAGCGCCTATGACGCCTGTCAGCGCGCCGATCAGCACCATCCCTTCCATCCCGATGTTCAATATGCCGCTCCGCGACATGAACAGAATGCCGAGTGCTGCGAGCAGAAGCGGTACGGAGAGCCGAATGGCCGAAGCCAGGAAACTTACAATGATGTCTTCGCTCATCCTAGTTCCCCTCCCCTTTCTTCAGACTGAACGCCGCTTGGGCTGTCGCTGAGCCATCTCCCCTGCGGGAGAGGCTTGCCTTGCCAAGCTTAGTCATCCATGCCTCAATGAGCTTTCTCTTCACCCCGCCGAACCAATAACGATTGCAGACGACGAGGATAATAATCGTCGCTTGAATGACATAGACGAGCGAAGTGGATGTGCCCGTCAGCCGCTGCATTGCATTCGCCCCGCTGCGCAAACCGCCGAACAGAATGGCGGAGCCTATATTGCCAAGCGGATGCGCGCCGCCGACGAGYGCTACCGCAATGCCGTCGTAGCCAAAGCCGGGCGAGAAGTTCTGGAACAGCCGATTCTGCACGCCAGCGATCTCCGCGTAACCGCCGACTCCGGCAATCGCGCCGCTCACCATCATGACGAGAAGCACATTGCGATTAACCGGGATGCCCATTACCTTCGTCGCTTGCTTATTGAAGCCGACTGATCGAATCTCGTACCCCCACACCGTGCGGTTCAATATAAAATAAAGGACAACCGCGATGACGACTGCCAATATAAAGCCGTAATGCAGCCGCGAATCGAACAGCTTGCCAAGCAGCGCCGTATCCGGCAGTCTAGCGGACTGCGGGAGAGAACCTCCTTGCTCCTTGAGCGGTCCGGTTACCATGTAGCTGACTAGATAAATCGCCATATAGTTGAGCATGATCGTATTAATAATCTCGCTCGCCCCTCTGCCGATCTTGAGCGCGCCCGCGATGCCCGACCATAGGGCGCCGCCTACAGCTCCCGCAGCAATGCAAAGCGGAAGATGAGCATAAGCGGGCAGTCCTGGAATATACAAGGCGGCAATCGTCCCTGTCAGCGCGCCGATGTAGATCTGCCCTTCCGCGCCAATATTGAACAGGCCGCAGCGGTAAGCGAAGGTGTAGCATAAGCCCGCGAACAGAAGCGGCGTCGCCTTGACGAGCGTCTCCCTCAAGCTGTTCATGTCGCCGACAGCCCCGTCCCATATAAGACGATAAGCCTCGAAGGGCGACACGCCGGCGATTAGCATAACGAGTCCGCCAGCAAGCAAAGCGACAATAACAGCTCCGGCATAGAAGCCGACCTCTACGATGATCTTCAACCATTTCTCCATCGCTTCTTTTTTATGCCCAGTCTCACTCACTTGGTCCAGCCCCCCGCCTTCATTATCCCTTGCTGCTGAATACGGGATATTCCGTCCCCAGCCTGCGTCTGAGCAGATCCACTCTTGCTTGCGCTCTGCGAATGATTTCATCCTCGTCCACAAACACGCACTTACCGCGGTGTACGACCAGCTCCCCGTTAACGAAAACCGAGTCCACGTCATTGCCGTTCGCATTATAAACGATCGCCGAGCTTACGCGATGAATCGGAGCGATGTGCGCCTTCTGCAAATCGACGATGACGACATCCGCTTTCTTGCCAGCCTCCAGACTGCCGAGATCATGTTCTCTGCCTACCGCCTTCGCTCCGTTTCTCGTCCCCATCTGCAGCACCTGCATAGGCGGCAGCAGCGTCGAATCGAGTTGATCGACTTTATGAAGACAAGCCGTGAACTTAAGTACTTCTAAGTTATCCTGGCAATTGTTGCTGCCTGGGCCGTCCGTTCCGAGCGCAACGTTAATGCCTCTGTCCAGCATCTCGGGGACTCGGGCTACGCCGGAAGCCAAATACATATTGGATACGGGACAGTGGATGACGGTCGCTTCGTTCTGTTGAATTAAATCAAGCTCTGCATCGCTCAGCCATATGCCATGGACGACCTGTGTTTGCTTGCCTAGCAATCCAACAGCTTCAACGAGCTCGAGATTCCGAAGTCCGAAGCGCTCCATCGTATTGTCGATCTGATCCTTCGTCTCCGCGACATGGATATGAGTAATCAGACCGTTGCGTTCGCTGTACTTGGCCGATTTCTTCAAGAACTCTTCCGAACAGCCGTACAAATTAAGCGGCCCCATTGCGATACCGATTCTTCCGTTCGCGGCGCCCTGCCAACGATCGAGCAGCGCATCCGTATTCGCGAATATCTCGTCAATGGACTCTCTGAGCTTCGGCTCATAGCTAAGATCTACCCCGCCGCGCGCCATTTGTCCTCGAATGCCGGACTGTTCCATCGCCAGCAGCACGGCGTTGTCGTTACCGGGGTGAGTGTGTACGTAATGATGCTCCATAATGTAGGTAGCACCGGATTTCAAATTCTCGATGCAGCCGATCATTGYCGCCAAGTAGAAGTCCTCTTCTTCCATCGCGATGGACGCCGGCCATATAATTTGGCGAAGCCACTGCGCTAAGGGCATGTCGTCCGATACGCCGCGCATGAACGTTTGAAACAAATGCGTATGCCCGTTCACAAGACCGGGTATAATCGCTTTGCCGGATGCATCAATGACGTTGTCCGCTTCACTAAGTAGTGCATCCTTCGAACCGTCGGGAGGCCATTCCCCAACCTCCTGAATCCGGTCGTCTACGATATAGACGTAGCCGCTCTCAATCACCTCTGATGAATCATTCATCGTCATGACTGTACCGTTACGAATTAAATGTCGCTTCATGCACTTCACACCCTTATGTTAGTTATTCGTAATCAAAGTTGAGCTATTCGTAACCAAAACGACAGATTCACGTTTATTTATGTAATATTTTATGACATCATTATATTTGCGACATTCAGGGTCGTCAATCACTTTTGTAAACCGCTATCGGTCAAAATAGTCAACTAATTCAGTATCTATAGACCATTTTGGTTACTAATGGTATATTAAACACAATCAATTCGTAACTTTGCAATCCTATAGCTAACACAAAAGTAACGTAAGGTTTCATAACGCTACATTTACAAAAATTCGATTCAGGAGTGGATTTAATATGTTATTACCTCACATGGACGAGACCGACCAAGAAATTATTCGATTGCTTCATGACAACGGAAGGATGTCCTACGCCAAGATCGGCGAGCACCTTAATCTTTCGAGGGTAGCCATTCAGAAGAGGGTCGATTCGCTCGTCGACAGCGGCATTATCGAAAACTTCACCATCCGGCTTAACACGACAAGACTCGGGCAGGCGATCTCCGCTTTCTTCGAGGTTGCCGTAGAGCCAAGATTCGTGGAGCAGGCCGGCGCTATCTTGTCGGAGGAGCCGGAGGTCATCAGCATCTACCAAATGACCGGCCCAAGCTCTCTGCATATGCATGCGTTGTTGAAGGATGAAGAGGCATTGGAGCATTTTTTGTTCAAAAAAATATACGCCCTCGAAGGGATCGTCAACGTCAACACGCATATGGTCATCAGACGTTTCAAGCAAGGTACCGGCCTCGAGCTATAGCGCGAACAGCAAAGGCGGCACAAGGAATCAGTCCTTGTGCCGCCTTTGCTGCGATACCTTATTCCAGCCATTTATCAATCTGCTCGGCCGCTTCCGTTAACCCCTCCCGGGCGGACAGCTCTCCTTGGAAAAWCCTTATCATATAATCCAAATAGATCTCTTCGATCTTGCCCCAATGCTTGACCGGCGGACGGAGAAACGTCTGATCGAGCGCCTGCGTGAACGGCGGGATGAATGAGTCGTCCTGCGCTTTGATTACCTTCGCTTTCATATTAGTTGGTATGAGCCCCGTCTTCGACATCGCGATCTGCGAATCCTCCCGCACCATCCATTTCATGAATGCCCATGCTTGGGCCGGGTACTCCGCTCCCTGCATGATGACCAAATCCTCGCCTCCTAGTATCGAAGCAGGGCCATAATCTGGCGAGAAAGGGACAGCGACGGTGGAATCAATGGCCCGTTTCAACTCATCCCCCTCGAAGATGCTATAAAACCACGGCCCTTCATCCGTTACCAAAATGCGCCCCGTCTTCACGCCCTCCCAGTTATCCGCGCCGCCGCTAATGATGTTGCGGTCGATTAGCTGCTCGTTATACAGCGAGACAAGCTGCTCAACCGCATGAATCGTCTTATCGCTGTTCAAGTACCCCGAAGCCTTCTTATAATCGTCGCTCGTCATGATACCGCCTAACGCATAAATGTAGGGAAGACTCTTCCACGCGTCGAGCCCGCCGATGCCGATCTTGAATCGATGCTTCTTCGCAAGCTCGATGACTTCCGCGAAACTCGCAGGCGGATCGGTAAGGCCTGCCTCCTTGAGCAGCGCGCGATTATAGATGGCGACCTTCGTATTCATATTGACCGGCAGCGAGTAATGCTGGCCTTCATAATAACCCGCCGATCCCGTATTGCTCTGGAGCGCGGACATCACCTCGTCATAGTCGGGATTGTCGCCGAGCGGAAGCAGCAGCCCGCTCTGAGAGAACTCCGGTACCCATGCAATATCCATCCGAACAACATCCGGCGCGCGGTCGGAGGATGCCTTGGATATAAGCGTATACTTCAGCTCATTATCATTCGCTTGACGAACGGGATGAACGCGCACATCCGGGTGGACCTTCTCGAAGGCCGGAATCAATTGGTCCTCCAGTATTTGCGTCTCCGCATCGCTATACGTATGCCAAAACTCGATTTCATACACTTTATTATCGTTCAGACTCGCCACGCTGCTCTTATCCGTTATGATCGACTGTTGCCCGCAGCCGGAAGCAAAGAGCAGCAACGTTGCGAGCACTAGCATCTTTATTCGTTTTTGATTAACGGCCATTTCGCTCTCTCCCGTCGCCTAATTCGCTTATTGCTGGTGCTTGTCGCGATATTCCACCGGCGTCATCCCCGTCATTTTCTTGAACAGCTTGCTAAAATATTTGACATCGTTGAAGCCCGACCGCTCGGCAACCTCATAAATCTTGATCTCATTCTCCATAAGCAGCCGCTTCGCTTCATGAAGCCGAAGGTCGATCACATAATCAATAAAATTATGGCCGGACTGCTTCTTGAACAGATTCGACAAATAGCTTTTGCTTACATGAATGGAGTCCGCGACGTCCTGCAGCGTCAATTCCTCGCGATAATGGAGCTTAATATATTCCATTGCCTTCGCAATTAATTGCGCGCCATGCCCTTTGTCCGTAAGCTTCATTCGATTAGGCGACTCCATCTCCTCCGACAAGCTGTGAATAGCGGCCTCTAGCTGCCCCAGCGTTTCACATCGCCTGACAAGCTCACGGAAGTCGAAGGACACCTTGGAATCGCCATTCTTGTAAGATAAAACCGTCAACAGCTCATACGCTTCTCTTCTCACTTGCTCTGGCAATGGCTGCTCTGTTCTCCAACGCTCGATAAAGCTGTCAATAGCAGCCTGGGCCGTAGAGTCAGAACGAAGATTAGGCTTCGTTAACGTCTTCTCCTCGCCATCTTCCCATTCATAGACGCTCCCTACGCCGTCATAAAACCGTCGCATGGCAGCAGTACGGCTTCTTTCCATGCCGGTTTTCAGCCATTCCGTATCCGCAGATGCGTTATAGCCGATCGTAACGGATAGCGAAAGCTCGTTAGCCACTAGCGATTGAAAACGAGCAAGCAAAGCCTTCTCTTCTCCTACTTTCGGTGACCGCTCGGGATAAACGAGCAGCAAGCCTTCCCCGCTCATAATCGGTGCGCAGCCTATCTCCGACCAATCGTAAAACAACGTCTGAATATCCTCATACATCATGCTCAAATGCAAATTCCCATACGTCTCTTGCCATTCCGTCAATCCGTCGGCAGTTACATAGGCACATGTATACGTACCGCCATTCATGCCGAATAAATCGCCAAAGCGCAAGCCGGGATTGCCGGAAAAGAGTGATCGAATGACGTCCTGCTCCAGCCGTTTGCGATCCAGCAGCGCAGTCTGTTTGACGAGTTGCTGATGCTCCACGACTTGCTTGCGGCCACGAGCAAGCAGGTCCTTGCATCTCTGCAATACAGCTATCAGCTCCTCGGCCTCCAGCGTCGGCTTAAGCAAATAATCGATCGCCCCTTGCTTCATCCCTTCGCGTACGTATTCGAATTCATTATAGCTGCTGATGAGAATGATTTTGATCGACGGATTAATGGCAAGCGCTTGCCGAGTAAGCTCCAAGCCATCCATGACCGGCATCTTGATATCGGTAACGAGAATATCGATCGGCTTCTCGCGAAGCACGCCGAGCGCTTCCTTGCCGTTCGCGCAATCGCCTTCTAGAATAAGCCCCAGCCCGCCCCAATCGATGAAGCTCTTCAGGCCATTGCGAATAATCGGCTCATCGTCCACGATTAACACATGATCAAACATCTTCTTCCCCCCTCTTGCCGCTAATTCTGAAATCTAAGTATAATATGGATCGTTGATCCGACATCCGGTTCGCTCATGATGGAGAGGGATGAAGCCGGTCCGTAATACAGCCTCAGCGAATCATGAATATGCCGCAACCCGATGCCGAGTTGCTCCATGCCTCCCTGCCGGGAATTCATTAGCTTCAGTTGCTCGCCTTCTATCCCAGCTCCATTATCCTTCACAACGATATGCACTTCGCGATATCGACCATAGACTTCAACCGTTATGTTTCCACCCCGATTGAGCGGAACGAAGCCGTGGAATACGGCATTTTCGATGAGCGGCTGCAGCAGCATTCGCGGGATTCGAATCCCATTTTGCTCCGGCTCAATCTGAATATTCAGCTCGTACTTATGTTCATAACGCATCTCGAGAATGACCAAATATTTCTGAATAATCTCCAGTTCTTCCTCGATCGTAATCATTTGTCCGTCTTTGCCCATGTTCGCCTGCAGCAGCCGAGTAAGTGCTGCCAGTCCTTGATCAGCCCGCTCCCGCTCTCCTGAACGAATAAGCCAGCGCAGCGTGCTTAATGTGTTATATAGAAAATGAGGATGTATCCGATACGTTACCGCTCGCACCTCAGCCTCCAGCTTCTCCTTCTGCTGAGTTTCGACTCGTTCCATCAACTGCTCGATCTCATCGAGCATCTTATTGAAATGCTTGCTCATTAGCCCGATCTCGTCGGACGTCTTGACCTCCGTCCGCACCGTCAGATCTCCCTGCTGCACGCGCCGCATCTCGAGCGTCAATTGCTTAATCGGCTTTGTCACCTTCTTGGCAATCAATAGCCCGATAAGGACGGCCATAAGCGCGAAGCACGCCGATGTAATCAGAATGCGCGTATGCAGCTTATCGAGCGCGCCCGTAATCTCCACGGTCGGCACCGTACCGACAAGCATCCAACCGTTGCTCAGCATTTGCTTGACGCCATAATACGGAACGCCATTATTGTCATATTCGAATTCGACCGCGTCATTGCCGACAATAAGCTCATGAAGATCACGCTCAGCTACCGGCTTGCCGATTCGCGTCAGATCGGTGTCAATCATGACAACACCCTCCGAATCGACGACCGTATAACGTCCCGTTTCGCCGAGCTTCACTTGACCAATCGTGTTGACTGCCGATCGGCCGTTCATGTTCACGACAAGCAGCCCAATCTGCTTCAGCGTATCGAAATCCTTTAGGACACGGCTTACCGGCAGCACCAGCTCCGTGTTCTCRCCGCCTCCGCTAAAGAGATCCCTGCGAAGCGGCTGCCAGACAAGCTTGCCGTCTTCCAGCTTCGATTTCTTCACCCAGTCCAGCTCGGCCAGCTCGGCCTTCTTCAGCTTCGACGTGGAGAAAGTGCCGCTTCCCCAGCCGACGCCGCTATCCTTCAATATATAAACGATTTTGACAAAGGAGCTGGAGTAGGCAATATTTCGAAGCAGCGTATTCGTCGATTTCGACATCTCTACTTGCTCATTCAACGGGCTCGTCGCGTAATGCATAGCCGTATGCTGAACCTGCAAGTCGCTATAGATCAAATCCGATGTGTCGCTGCCCGCATTGATCATGGTTGATAGCGCGTCCGCGGTCTGTTTCGTCAACTGCACCGTGGAAGCCCTTACGTTTTTTTTGACAAGTGCGGTAGATTCCAAGTAGAAAGAGAACCCCGACAACGTAGTAGGGATCAATATAATGAACAAAAAGGCGATAATGACCTTGGAAGCATAGCGGTTTCTGATTCGTTCAAAGCGAAGCATAGGTATGTCCACCCTTACTATTCGAGATAATTCTAGTTTACCTCATTCGCCGTTGTTTAAAAGAGAAAAAACCAAAGCGTCTCGGGCTTTCCCGCCATCGCTTTGGCAATTCTATTATTGCTTGTACCTCACCGTCACCATATCCCAATACTTCAGGCCCGGAAGCTTGAATGTTGCGACGCCGTCCTTCTGCTCGAACGACAGCTCGACTGCTGATCCGTTGTAATAATCGGGCGAAGCAAACTGAATGCTTGCAACCTCTTTTCCTGAGGGAAGGGCAATCCGGACATCCTTAAGCTCTCTAGGAATAGCCTGCTTGCCTTCATTATCGCGCCATTCCAGCGTCGTCGCATCGGTGAAATTAATGAAGTGGACGATATCGCTATCACCCTTTTGCTTAGTGAATGACCATACCTTATTAAGCTCGGGAGCAGTTGACACCTGGGTATCGCCTAGCCCTTCCGCCGCTAGCTCAGAATCTTCAACACCGTCGCGAAGAACATTTTGGTAGGCGACCAGAAAATCATAGTAACGAACAAGCTGCTCCTCCAGCTCGCCCGGAATACTCAAGTTCCGATTCGGAAAATATTCCTTCGCCAGCATGTTCTCGCCGAGCTCCAGATGCGAGCCTCCCGCCGCGAAAATAACGGCGTCGGTAAGCAGAACACCCGGCGTATTGAATTGTCCCGCCGAATTAGCCAGATCATAGTTCATGTAAGCAGCCAGCACCGTATTCAGCTTGCCCTTGCCGAACTTGTTGTTCTGATCGATGATGTCCTTCAAGTTCAAATACTTCGGATGCGCGTCCCATACCTCCGTGTACAGAAACTCTAACGGTGCCTGCGCAGCAAGGAAAGCTTGCCCGTATTGGCCGACCGCGTTCATGACGTAATCGGTATTCAGCTTCTCCTTAGCCGCCTTCAGGAAGGAAACGTACCCTTCGGCGAGCTTGGCCGATTCGCCCTTGCCATTCCATAGCGCACCGCGGTCGCCGAGCTGATCCACATGCCAACCGTCAAAACTAAGCTGCTTGAACACTTCGATTTCCTTCTCTATTAGATAGTTCTGCCATTCCGGGTTAGCGGGATCATAGAGCATAATATCGCTAGCCCAGCTATCCGGCAGCGGATGTTTATCTTGATTCGTCTGCGTCGGATCGCGGAATAGACCCCATTCCCGCTTCACTCCATCGGCTTCCGCGCCTTCGTATGCGCCGAACAGCAAGTTGTAGTTCATCGCCATCATGTTCCGTTCATGGGCAAGATCGATATAACCTTTAACGGTATCGAAAGCAACGGGACGATTCGCGATATCCGGCCACTCGGCGGCCGGCTCGTTCCCGTTCATTTGGAGCGGCTCGTGATGCTTGTATTGCCAGTCGTAGAACTGAATGCCGTTAATATGGAATCGGTTCAAGCGCTCGATAACGGCCTTCTGTTCATCCGCCGACATCGCATGGAAGTCAGCCAAGTAGCCGTAACGCGGGAACTTGCTCCAATCTGCGGAGACGTCGACCGCGACGTTGAGATGATCCACCGCCTTGCCCTTCTCCGTCAGGAATACTTCGGCCATGTAGCCCTTGCCATCCTCCTTCGGAGGCGTCCAGCTCCAAGCGGCTTGCTTGCCGTCCAGCTTCACTTCCTGCCTGCCGACCTGTTCGCCGAGATGGCGATATTGAACGATGATCTTCGAACCGGGCCGGTCTTCCTTCAGATCAAGCGTGAATTGCACCTTGTCGCCAGGACGATACGCAGCCTTATCCGTAGAAAGCTTCGTCATGAAGCTTTGGCTCTGTACGGTTTCGGCGTTCAGCTTCAGCTCGCTGCTACAGCCCGCCGCGGACATTGCAGCAACGCAGCCGACGAGCAGCAACGATAATGATTTTATTTTCATAGGTTTCAATTTCATTCGTGATCTCCTGTTCTTATCGATGGCATTAACCTTTCACGCCGCCTTCGTTAAAGCCGCCCTGCACGAACCGCTTTTGGAAAATGATATAGAGCAGCACGGTCGGAATGAGCGCAATAATCGAAGCCGCGAATACCCATGAGTAATTCGTCGCGTATTTGTCGTTGAACATGAGGAGCGCGATCGGCAGCGTGCGCATCGCTTCATCCTTAATAATGACCAGCGCTGTGAAATATTCCTCCCATGTGCCTTGGAACGAGAGAACGGCGAGCGTCGCGATGGCCGGCATCGACTGCGGCAAATAAATATTCCAGAAAATCCGCCAGTTGCCCCCGCCGTCGATGAGCACCGATTCCTCGTATTCCTTCGGTATGCTTTGGAAGAAGCCGCGCAAGAAAAACGTGCTACCGACGACCCCGCCGCCGATGTAGATGAGCCATAGCCCCCAATACGTGTTGATCAGATGAAGCGATTTGATGATCAGGAACTGCGGGATAATATTGATGACACCCGGAATCATCATCGTCAGCAGAAACGTGCGGAACAGAAATTCTTTGCCGGGAAACGTAAATCTCGCGAAGCCATACGCCGTCAAGCAGCCGAGGAACAGACTGCCGACCATGGATACGATCGTCACAAGCGAGCTGTTCAGAAAATAACGCGCGAAATTATTTCTGCTCCACACCAGCTTGTAATTGTATAAGTCCGGAACGACCGAGAACACTTCCTTCGGCCGCGGCAGCGAATAGGCGCCCTTGATGAAGCTCGTCATAATCATATAGATGAAGGGAAACAGGAAGGCCAAAGCGCCTAAAATAATAATTGCGTAAACGAGCAGTTGAATATGCCAATTTGTCTTCATTGTTATCCCTCCCTAGCGCAAACGGTTAGCTAAGTCCTTTGGAGGAGTAAGCTAACGTTTCGCGGATGAAATATTTTATAAAAACCGCTGATTGCCGAATTTTTTCATCTGGGTATACGTCAGCAGGAAGACGGCGATCCCCATCATGACGGCTACCGCGGATGCATAACCGAAGTTAAAGTTTTTGAACGCTTGCATATACATTAAGCTCGGCAGCGTCTGGGTTTGATCCATCGGCCCGCCTCTCGTAATAAAGTACACCTGCGGGAAAAAGTTGAATGCGCCGTTGATCAAGTTGATCACGACAAACGCCGTTACCGGTCCTAGCATAGGGACGGTTATGCTCCAGAACTGCTTCGTGCCGTTTGCCCCGTCGATAGCCGCAGCCTCGTAATACTCTTTCGAAATTCCCTGCAACGCTGCCAAATAAATGACGACACCCCAGCCGACCGTCTTCCAAATGTGGAACAGCCAAATGACGATCATCGCCGACCAATAGTTGGAGAGAAAATTGATCGGTTCATTAAAAATGCCGAGCTGCTTGTAGAAAATGTAGTTAACCAAGCCGTATTCGCCGCCTGCGAACAGGAAGCGGAACAAAAACGCAACGACGATCCATGAAGTAATAATAGGCAAGTAGTAGACCGTCCGGAAGACGATTTTTTGCTTCACAAAATGAAGGTTGATCAGTACGGCGAACACGATCGCGAGCAGCCAGTTGATCGGTACGGTCACCGCGACGTTCAGAAACGTATTGCGGATCGCCATTAACACTTTATTGTTCGGATCAGTGAAGGCCGATACGTAGTTGTCGAACCCGACATACGGATTTTCCGCGTTCGGCATGATGCTGTAGTCTTGGAAGCTGATGAGGATATTCCGGATCATCGGGTAGATGACGAACACAGCCGTGCCAACGACGCCCAGGAAGATGAACGGCAGCACCACCATCCATTGCTTCAATCCTTTTTTGAACCGCAAACTAGCAGGGGTATGCCCGGATATCGGCTGACCCGTCACTGGAATAGACATGAGGAAACTCCTTCCTTCTCGCTCAATTGGGAGGCCTTCTTCTCTCCGCCTGGGATGAAGAAGAAGGCCTCAGTGATTGAGAATGCGTAAGTTAGTTGATTGATTGCTTACTTGGTGAGGATCGCTTCGATGTTTTTCGCTGCTTCGTCCAGCGCTGTCTTGGCGTCAAGCTCGCCGCGGACTGCTTTCTCGAACGCGAGGTTAATGATCGACTCCATCTCGCCGTATTGCGGAATCGGCGTGCGCGGTAGCGCTGTCTCAAGCTGCTTCACGTATTCGGCAACAAAAGGGGTCTCGAGGAAGGACGGATCGTTAGCTGCTGTTTTGTTCGTTGGAATGAGGCCAAGCTTGCTCATAATCTTCTGCGGCTCTTCGCCGAGCATCCACTTTGCGAACGTCCATGCTTCCTGCGGGTTTTTCGAGTTTGCGAAGATAACGAGATCCTCGCCTCCTACGACGGAGCGGCTGCCGCCGTCGCCGGCTGGTATCAATGCGCGAACCGTTTGCTCGAGCGGCTTGAACGCCGATTCCGCTTCGTTCATGAGAATGCTGTAGAACCAAGGTCCGTCGTCGATCATCATGTAATCATTGTTTTTCATGCCGTCCCAAGCGCCCGGTTCGCCGCCGAGAATCGTCGGCGTAACGAGTCCATCCTTGTTCCATTGCACGATCGTCTCCAGCGCCTTCACGCTGGCAGGGCTGTTCAAGAAACCTTCAACCTTCGTATAATCCTCGTTCGTCAGCGTGCCGCCGAGACTCCAGAAGTAAGGCGATGCCGCCCACACGTTGGCGCCGCCGATGCTGATGCCGCCCGGCTTGCCTTTGGATACCGCAAGCTTYGCCGCGGCGACGAGCTCATCGATAGTCGCCGGTGCTTGCGCTACGCCGATTTCATCCAAAATCGCTTTGTTGTATATCGCGATTTTTGTATTCGTATTCAGAGGCACGCCATAGTAGCCGCCGTTATATGCGTTCGTTTGCATCGGCCCTTCGAATAGGTTGCCTTTCAGATCCTCGAACCCGTCCATTTGGCTAATATCCTGCAACGCGCCCATCTTCGCGAATTCCGGTACCCAGATAATGTCCATCCGCATCAGGTCGGGAGCCGCGTCGCCCGCTACGCCGGCAATAACCTGCTCCTTCAATCCTTCATACGGCATGCGCGTCAGCTTCAACTCGATGTTCGGATACTGCTTCTCGAACAGCGGCTTGATTTCTTCCGTAAGCACCTTCTCTTCCTGGTCGCTGTACGTGTGCCAATATTCGATTGTTACTTTTTTGCCGTCCGTTTGCGGCTTGTTCCCGCTTTCATTTGTCGGCTTGTTGTTGCCCCCGGTGTCGGCCGGCGTATTGTTCACATTGTTTCCGCTGTTGCCGCTGCAAGCCGTAATYGTGAATGCCGTTACCGCTGCCAGAACCCCGAAGAAAATCTTTTTGTACCTTTTCATTGTGTAAGACCCTCCCTCTCATATGTGCGTTGCTTCCTCATTATGAGTTGAAAGGCGGTTTCAAGAAACCGTTTACATTGTGCTTATGGTGTCGGATTTTACTCATGTTTCTTAAACGAGTTATGGAGCGAAATAAAGTGGTGTCTTATATTTCTGTGTTTGTAGAAATATAAGACACCATGAGATGGAGGCTGCGCTGGTCTGCTGGTATAGGTTCGATCAATTAGCTGGAAAAACTCCAGTTAATTCTTCGTGAGTAACCGTTTTGAATGTAATAACTGGAATTTCTCCTTCTAATTATGCCATTCTCCTCCTATAGCGGGGATTAGTTCTATATTAAAGGGAGTATCTCCAGTTATTTCAATCAACGACGCCTAGATTGACAATTTAACGGGAGGTCTTCCTGTTAATTTCCGAATGGCAGAGCTCTGCAAGCAATCGCATAGTCAACAAGACAAGTCGCTTCTAAGGAAGCAGTTCTACACGGCTATGGCTATGGATAACCTTTAGAAAAAAAACAGGGCGTTCCCGTCTGAGACGGGAACGCCCTTCCTCTGTATAAACCTTAGTCCGCCTTACCGATCGGCTCGATCGGAGCGACGCGTCCATATGCGACGCTCGCGCCTTTAACTGGCGCAGCCCATCGAACGCCATTGCCGATGACCTGCAGGATCTCCGGCTGGTGATAGATCGGGAACGTTTCATGCCCCGGGCGGAAGTAGAACAGCTTACCTTTGCCTCTACGGTAGCAGCAGCCGCTCCGGAACACTTCTCCTCCCTCGAACCACGAAATGAATACAAGCTCGTCCGGCGCTGGAATTTCGAAGCGCTCGCCGTACATTTCTTCCTTAGGAATCTCGATATACTGGTCGAGACCTTCCGCAATCGGATGACCATGCTCGATTACCCATATCCGTTCCTTCTCGCCATCGTCGCGCCACTTCAGCGCGCCCGTTTTCGTGCCGAGCAGCGATTCGAATATTTTCGAGCCATGGCCCGAATGAAGGACGATCAGCCCCATGCCGTCCAGCACTTTATCGCGAACCTTCGCCACGATGTCGTCCCTTACTTCTCCATGCGCCAGATGCCCCCACCAGATAAGCACATCCGTATTCGCCAGCACCTCGTCCGTTAAGCCATGATCGGGATCATCCATCACGGCGGTCCGCACTTCAACACCCGCTTGCGTTTTCAAATACCCGCCAATAGCATTATGAATACCTTCAGRGTATATGCTTGCCACATGCTCRTTCACGCGCTCATGCCGATATTCATTCCATACGGTTACTTTTATATTAGCCATGATTAGCTGCCTCCACGGGTGTGATTGATACCCATTTTTCTTCGGTGAACGATTGAATAATGCGATCGATTGTTAATTGGTTGATGAATCCGTCTTGTATGGTCGCATCTAAGCCGTCGCCTTTACCCAGCAATAAATCAAAAAARGATTGCATCTGGCCGACACGGCAATCGTCGGGAATATCCACGGAACGGAACTGCTGCTCATCGCCAAACTTCACTTGAAGCGTATCCTCTTCTTCGAGGTTATACAAAAGCGCGCCCTTCGTCCCGTACACTTCCACCTGCTGATAATTGCCCCGTCCGTACGCGAACCGCGAAATGCTCATCGAGGAGGAAGCTCCGCTCTCGAAACGAGCCAGCACATGGCAGAAATCATCGACATCAACGGCACCCTTACCTTCCGCTCCAATCCGATTACGCTCCTTCACGATCGTGCCTGCATCGGCTATAACACGTACCGTTTCCCCGACAAGAAAACGATGGAGGTCAAGAATATGCGAGCCTAAGTCACCGAGCGCCCCCGAGCCTGACAAGTCTTTGCGGAATCGCCATACGAGCGGAATGTCTTCGTTCAGCCCCCAGCTTTGCAAGTATTGACTGTATACATGGTGGACGAATCCAAGCTCGCCCTTCTCAATTAATTGTTTCGCATAGCGAACGGCCGCTTTATACCGATAGGAGAAACACACCATATGCGGTACAGGGTTTTGAATTAGAGCATCCCGCAGCGTAATCGCTTCCTGTTCATTGAGCGCGATTGGCTTCTCTAGCGCAAAAGGTTTGCCAGCTTGAATACATTCGTATGCTGCATCAAAGTGGTTGCTGTTCGGCGTTCCGATCGTCACCGCATCGAGCTCGATATCTCGGAGCATCAGCTTATGGTCGGTATAGCGGCGCTCCTCCGGAATATTCAACTGCTCTCCCCTTGAAGCAAGCGCTTCTTCATTAACGTCGCAAATCGACCATAGCTCCGCATCCTCGCTTGCCTGTATGCCCTCGATATGAAAGTTAGCAATCCCGCCTAGTCCAATAACGCCAATCTTTAACTTCTTCACTCGTTATCCCCCGTTTCAATGTCGGCTGCGAATACAACCCCAGTATAGATTGTGATAGAATGAACGGGAATGTAAGATACAGACTCTTTTTGTACAAAACCGACTTTTGAAGTTATGACGGAGGTGTTCGCTTGCTTGCGATCAATATCGAAATCGTGCCAAGAATTCGTCTGGTAGGCTTCATATCGTATAAGAGCCCTTGGCTTCACTTCAAACGGATTACGGACGAATACGTCCTCTATTTCATCAAGAGCGGCGAGCTGCATATGAAGGAGAATGGCCATTCCTTCGTGCTGCGGAAAGGCGATATATACGTGCTTGAACCGAATATGGAGCATGAAGGCACGGAACATGATCTATGCGATTATTATTATATTCACTTCGAGCATGGGGACATTAGAACGCTTCAGGTGGAGGATATGAAGGCGCTGGCTCAATATTTTATCGCTCATCACGATCAGTCGCCGTTTCTAGAGGGAAAACCTGTCCATCCGCTTGTGTCCGAATATGACTGCTGCTTTCCAAAAAGCCATGCGATTACGGACAAAGCAAGGTTCCGCAAGGCGCTTCTCGCTATGAACGACATGCTGCAGCTGTATAGGCGCAAGCATTACAACCACAGCTTGACCGCTCTGCGGTTCACGGAGCTGCTGATCGAGCTGTCGCGGGACAACTTCATGGACGAGCTGCAAAGAAATGACCGTTACCCTGCCAAATCGATTGGCAAGGTGAACGGTCTGCTCGATTATATCCATCAGAACTACCCGCACAAAATAACGAGTCATCAAATCGAATCGGCCTTCGAGGGCAACTATGATTATTTGAATCGTTGCTTCAAAGCGATGACGGGGCAAACGATTACCCAATACGTCAATCAAGTACGAATCAAGCATGCGAAGGAGCTCATCGAGACAACCGACCTTACTTTTGGCGAGATCGGCTATTTAACTGGTTTGAACGATCCTTATTACTTCAGCAAAGTGTTCAAGAAACATGTCGGTATGCCCCCGAATCAGTATGCAAAGCGAATCATAGAGGAGAAGAAGACATAGGAGCATTATTTGGAGAGTGTGTCCCTCAGCCAGTCGTATGCAAACCTTCCGCTTATTTCGTGAACGCCAGGGAAAACGTCTTGCGCCAGCTTGTCTGCCGCACCCTCCCTATCGTAGATTGCCTCAATTCGAGCGGCCGCCTTATGGAATCCGGCAACAGGGAAGATCGGATCCTTCTCTCCCGATTCCAGAAACAACGGACGCGGCGCAATTAAGCCGATCAGTTCCGGCAGCTCCGCTTGCTCGAGCAGACCCGGCGTGTAGTTGTCGATGCAATGTTGCACAGCGAATATACTGTCTTTAATCGTATTCGTGAAGCCCGTTAGCACCGCGGCGCTGATCCTCTCTTCCAAAGCAGCACACACATAGGCGATTAAACCGCCTCCCGAGAAGCCCATGACGCCAACCCGATCTTCATCCACTTCTCGGCGCGAGGCAACATAACGAAACGCATGAAGCGCTTCTGCGACACGTAGTCCGGTAAGCGTCTTGCCGAGCATCATAAGCTGCGTCGACAGACGATAGCAAGAGTTCGGCGCTTCCGGATTCGCAGCCAAATCGGCAAGCAGCCTGCGTTCACCGAAGCCGATCACGTCAGGTGCGATAACGATCATCCCGCGCTTCACAAGCTGAACCGCGAAATGCTGGTGTATGCCGGGTATGCCTTCATCCGGCAATCCATCCTTCAGCAGGCCGACGATTTCGCGGCTGCCGTAACCATGACCATGCAGCGCCAGAACACCAGGCAGAGGACCTCTCGCCTCTTTCGGAATGAGGACATACGCGGCATAAGAAACGCCCGGCGTCGCCGACAGCTCCACTCGCTCGCGAATATAACCGTCGCATTCGACGCGCTCCAGCAGATGCGRCTCATGCTCCTCATTACGCTCGAACTCGCCGATTGTCTTACGAAGCGTCTGCTTCAGTTTCTCTTTTCGCTGCGGCCGCGTCTCCCCCGCAGCTTGCACCTTATGCTTGTTCACCGCTTCCTCATACAACCGATCAAGAAGCGAATCCCCGTTCCACGTATTCATCTCTCGTTCATCCTCCCTGCTCATTTATGGTTAAGTTGATCATAACATGATAGCGCTGTCATAAATAGCGAATGAGAGGCATCCCTCCCCGTCCCGTCAGAGCTGCATGATGGCTGCCTATGTAGGAAGCTACTGAAGCCGTTTGAGTGGATTTTGTCCAATGAACTAGAGGGTTACAGCAATTCTGTTACTTTTGAGTGGATTTTATACAGACTAATCCGTCTATCTAGCTCGCATCCGCCTAAATGGACTCATTAGCCTGTACCAGATCCATTCAAACTTATATTTTGGAGTAGTTCGCCTCATTTGAATGGACGAAATCCAGTCTAAAATCCAACCACGCTCGTTAAGAATTACTTCACGAACTATTGCATATAAATACGGTGTAATGTATATTTATACAATAATCTGAATAAGCGGGTGAATATTTATGATTCAAACAGAAACAGCTGTAACAACACAGACAACCGGCTTGCTGGCCGAAGCCGATAAATCGATACTTTTTACGACCAAACGTCCTTCTATTGTAATGGAACGCGGAGAAGGCATGTTTATGTGGGATACAGAAGGCAAGCGTTACCTTGATTTTATTGCAGGATGGGCCGTTAATGCGCTTGGCCACTCGCCGGCGGTGCTTCGGGAGGCGCTTGCCGAGCAGTCGGGAACGCTTGTGCATGCAAGCCCAGCATACTACAACAAGCCGATGATTCAATTCGCTGAGCTGCTAACGCATATTAGCGGCATGGATAAAGCGTTCTTCGCGAGCAGCGGGTCTGAGGCTAACGAAAGCGCCATTAAGCTGGCAAGAAAGCATGGCGCTAAGAAGATGAACGGCGCTTATGAGATCATTACCGTTAAGAACGGCTTCCATGGACGTACGCTTGCTATGATGTCGGCAACTGGCAAGCCAGAATGGGAGACGTTATTCGCTCCGAAGGTAGACGGCTTCAAGCATGTGCCAATCAACGATTTGGATGCCTGCTTCGCCGCCGTCAATAACAATACATGCGCGATTATGCTCGAGCTCATTCAAGGCGAAGGCGGCGTTAACGTCGTCGATGAAGCTTACTTGTATGGACTGCGCAAGATCTGCGATATGTACGGCATGCCGCTTATCATCGACGAGATACAGACCGGACTTGGCAGAACCGGCAAGCTGTTCGCCTTTGAGCATTACGGGATTAAGCCCGATATTTTGACGCTGGGCAAAGCAATCGGCGGAGGCTTCCCGTTGTCGGCGATGCTGACTACCGACAAATACGATATTTTCGAGCAAGGCAATCAAGGCGGCACCTACACCGGAGCGCCGTTGTCGATGGCTGCGGGATACGCGGTCGTAAAAGAAATTGCCCGTAGCAACCTGTCTCGCAATGCCGAGCTTCAAGGGCAGTACTTGAAGGTCAAGCTAAGCGGCCTATCGCTTGACCTGCCGATCTCGAACATTCGCGGCAAAGGGCTATTGCTCGCCTTCGACGTCCCAGAAGGACTGGGGCCGAAGCTTGCTGCTGCTTGCCAAGATGCAGGCTTGCTCATCAATGCGCCCAAGCCCTCTGCTATCCGGCTAATGCCGCCGCTTATTGTGGCGCAGGAGCACAGCGATCTTATGATCGATATTTTGCGCCGCGAAATGAGCAGCCTCCTCGCATAACCCGGCCACATAGAAGGGGCGTCGATCATTGGATCGACGCCCCTTTATTATGTGCTAAATGACATAGCGACCTATCAGACTGCCGCTCTTGCTGCAGCAGGAACGGGTTCATCCGTTTTAATAAATCGCAGCGCCAATGCAACGAATATGAGCTCCGCCATCATGCCGAGCGACTGCGCCCAAGCTCCGATTGCCCCGTTCCATTCGGGAGCAAGCCAGGTACAAACGATAAGCGTGATGATCGTGAAAGTTAGATTCGAGATTTGGGAGCCGATAATAAGTTTCGTCTGTCTGCGTACGAATACGAGTCCATTCAGGACATCAAGCCAAGGCATCACGAGCGCGAAGAGCACGAAGCTTTGCAATACCCGAATGCTTTCTGCCTGCAATCGGCCGTGTACGCCGATAACATGCTCCAGCAAAAAAACGCCTAAATCCGTAAAGGCTATGAGCCCCATTAACAGTGCGGGCACGAAACCTAGCATTAGCGTAAATCGACGAACCGCACCGGGATCGATAGGATAGAAATTGATTACGATTTGATGAAAATAGCTAAAAAAACTGCTGAGCAGCATAACGAGACTGGCTGCGATCGCAAAGGAAGAAATGGCCAGCTCGGCATTCCACGTTTTGCCCAGCATCGCATTAATCGCCGGACCGATCCACACCGAAATAAGGGAAGAGAACAATAACGGCCGGTAAAAAGAGAAAACATGACTTTTGGTCTTAGTGGTATGATCCTCCAGCTTGTCCGGCATTTTGCGTACGAGCAAACGCCCCTCCATGAAGCTGACCGCCGCTTCGATCATCATGCCGAATAAGAAGATGTACGCTCCGACAACGCCGCTGTGCACCCCGGTATGGATAAAATACAGCGAGAGCATATACATACCGGCGAGTCGGACTGCCATGCCGATCGTCAGCCACTTGGTGCGCAAATTATAAATGATAACGCCCTGGTAAAAACAGCGAATCCCCGAAAATATACTTACGAACATAAGCACCTGATAGACCCGAAGAACATCGTCCACACTGTCCTCACCGACTCCGAATACGTCTTTAAATATGAATGTCCCGAGCGGTGTATAGCTGATCAACAGCCCCATTATCATAATGCTGGCAAACACAAGCTGTGCGACGGTAAGCGTCGACGTATAGGAGCGTTTATCCCGAACCAGTGTAGAGCAGGTCTGACGGAGCAGAACGGCCGGCCTTTCCGTAATTGCAAGCAGGCTCATCGCGACCGCATAACTGGCGATTATCCGCTCGGGGTCAGCAGCTCTGCTTAATGTACTATTAATAATTACGTGCGAAATGGTGACCAAACTTGCCGAAATGCCTAATGGCAGAAAAAAAGACCATAATTTCATCATGCTTATGGCTTGCTGCTTCGTCTGTAACATAGGCTCGCTCATATGCAGGCTCCTTCTTGCTGTTGGTCTGTTATCGTCTTAGCTTAACGACTAGGTGCTTGCCGCTTCCCGTTAACGAGCCGCCCACATCGCCGCGCTCGCAATGAGGCCGCGATACGGAAGGTTCGCGAACGACGGCGCATGATGGCCCGGCATCAAATAGGCAACGCGGCCAAGTCCGTGCTTATGCGCCCATGCTGCCGGATACAATTCTCCGTCCATCTCATAGGTCATGAGCAGCTCTGTCTCGATGAAAGAGTCCATCTCGAACATATACGGCTCTTCATCCATCTCGAACGGCTCAGCTCCTGTCCATATTTCATGACTGTTGTCCGCGTAACGGAACTTCAGCCGCTGATATTCCGGATGTCCGAGAAACTTAGCGCCAATCAACTGGCGCAGCTCATGCCGATTCTGCACCGATATGCCGTTATGAATGACGAGCAAGCCGCCTCCTTGCACCACGAAAGCGACAAGTCCGGCAACTTGCGCATCGGTCAGCTTCTCCTCCCAGCAATCGGCATACGAGACGCATAGATCGTATTGGCCAATCGAAGCAGAGTGTAATCGGTCATAGTCATCGGTTGCTTCCAGGACGAAGCGATCGCCCAGAATCGCCTGCAGTTCCTTCTCTATCGCATGAAGCGGATGATACGGCGCGCGCTCATTGTCGCCGAACACCATTGCTCGAATCTTATCGCTCATCACTAATCCCCTTTCTATTCCTTCCAATCTCGTTCCTATTATAAACTACCAGTTCATAGCCGTGCCGTTATAATCGACATATTCGCATTCCGCTTGCGACTGAGGCTGCGCCAGCTTCTCTTCGACGACGCGTGTAATCGAAGCAGCGGATTGCTCTGGTGTCAGCTCTGCATTCGCGTCCAGCTTGCCCTGCATATACGTCTGCACCCAGCCCGGATGCATGGCGAGTACGCGGCCGCCCAAAGGCTTGAAGCCGTTATGCACGAGCTTCGACTGCATATTAAGCGCCGCTTTGGACATGCAATACGCATACCAGCTATCGCGATGGCAGTTGCTTATGCTGCCCGCTTCCGACGATATGTTCACGATCATCTTCGTCTCGCCTTTCAGAAGAAGCGGCATGAAGGACTGACTCATCCGCAAGCTTCCGAGCGTATTGACGTTGAAGACGCCCATCATCTCCGCGTAGTTCAGCTCATCGGTAATTTTCGCCTGAATATCGCCTAGAATCGCCGCATTATTGAACAGCAGGTCCAACTGACCTGCGCGGTCTGCCACATAGCTTACCGCCTGGGCAACACTTTCATCACGCGACACATCAAGCTGCACAATATGCAGCTGATCGCCGTATTGCTGCTGCAGCTCAGACAGCCCTTGCGTCCCCTCCGCGTATTGGCCGGCGAATACCGTATAACCTTTGCCGAGCCATACCGATGCCAGCGCCAGTCCGACACCGCGATCCGCTCCTGATACAAATACGGTTTTTGTTGTTTTCGTCATATCGAATACACTCCTCTAGTTGAATGACGGGACGAAGCTTTGTTGAAAGGTCGAATGTTGGATAAGCCGCCCCGCATACGCTTATATGATTGATTAGAGCCCGATAGCCGGAGGTTGTATCACGTTGAAAAAGCGAACCCCACCTACGAAAGAATTTACCGTCTACGTCGTTCCCGCATGGAAATGGAGAGAATTTATCGCCTTCGAGCTGATCGGCGGATTCGCCTTTTATTTAGTATGCAAAAAAACGGCAAACTCCGAGCTGTTCGGAATAGCCGCTAACATTGCCGGTCCTCAAATGCTCCGGTATATGACGAGCTTGTACCGGTAATCTTTCTCTATGAGACATCACTGCCATCCCTTATAATATGACATAGATGGGAGGCATGCACAATGATGACGAAGTCGGAACAAATGGACAAGCTGCTTGAGACCTATGAATCCGGTGCTAGCGGCGCAGTCATTATCGCGGTCGTAAGGCAAGTGTTTGCTATACAGCTAGAATTGATGCCCTTTCTTGCTGCTGACACTGACACTGACACTGAAACTGGAGCCTATAAAAGCTCGCCTAGCGCCGCTTTTGAAGCTTATATCGAAAGCTCCGACCGAAAGACGGCTTCCGGCGTGGACATTCGCCGGTGGATTAATCAACTTTTCGGAATTAATCTGGATGCATTATCTGCGCTGGAGGGTAAACAAATTTCGATGTTTTCGAAAGGCCGGTGGATGATCCAAAGCAGCGACGATCTGTTCGCCGTACATACCGGAGCTCATGATGTGGACGTTCAAATCTCTGCGACAGTCCGCTACGTCGAGCTTGCCGGTTCTTCTGAGCCGCCGCCGGCTTTAATTACAGATCTATCCCGGTTGGGCTACGAGTATGATTCCCAATCGATCTGCTTCCGCTATGCCGATCCTGAGGGCAAAGCTGTTCCCGACTCGTTCAAGGGACACACGATTAAAGCGCTTTTGGACGCGATACGCGAGTTCAACAGACGAGGCTTATTTGCCGAAGGATGATAGAAACTTGACCCGGTCACCCATTGGCGGCGTACCGTTATCCTTTAACGCGACTTCCAATATAGCCGGTCCGTTCGAGTTCAGAAGCCCGTTCACGGCATCTTGGTCCAGATCGTTCATATCGTTAATGCGGTAGCTCGGAATTTGCATCGCCGCACCCATCCGGGATATATCGATCGGCTCCTGCTCGAAGGATGGGTGCGTTCGCTTGAACTGCAGTGAATGTCCATGATAGACCATGCCGAGACGCGCGTTGTTCATGACGATGAACAAGATCGGCAAGCCAAGCTCCTTGGCCGTCAATATTTCCATGCCATGCATGAAGAAACAGCCATCCCCCGTTATGCAAGCGACGGGCCGGTCAGGCTCGGCCAACTTGGAGCCGATCGCCGCTCCGATCCCGCTTCCCATTGCTCCGAAATGGACATTGATATCGAACGAATCCTCCTCCAGCACCTTCATATGGTGAATGACATAAGACATGAACTCGCCAATATCTACCGTATACCTCATATCAGCCGGCAGGCTGCTCTGAATATGGCGCAGCACATTTTGTGTGTTATATACTTCGTCCGTAGTAACTGGCGTCTCCTGCTTAATCGCCTTACGTTGACCGCTGGCGCTAACCCCAGACAATCCTAGCGATTTCAACTCATCGATTAACATGAGCAAGCTTAAGCGGATATCGCCCAACACGGGAAGATCGATCGCGTATTTCCGATTGAACACCGTCTGGTCGAAATCGAGCTGAATCGTGAACCGGCCTTTCGTCAAGCTTGCGTTATAATTGTTCGTGGCGGTCTCGCCTAAGCTCGAGCCGACGATGAGCAGCGCGCCGCCTGCTCCTTCGGTAACTAGATTCGAGGCGGTCTCATGACCGGCAAAACCGAATACGCCCCAGTGGAGCGGATGCTGCTCCGTAATATAACCCTTCGCCTGCGGCGTCGTCATAATCGGCCAGTTCAGCATTTCAGCCAGCTCGATCAGCAGATCGACAGAGCCGCGGACGCCTTGTCCGACCAGTATGCAGCCGTCCTTCGTATTCAGCAGCGCTCCGGCCGCCTTCTCGATGACATCCAGTTTCGGAACCATCGGCCTCCTAGGAGGAAGGAGGGGAATGTCGGGTTCTCCCACTTTCGCATGCTGAACGTCAATCGGTATCGCGACATGAACCGGCCCCGGCACCCCCGATATCGCAATTTGGCACGCTTTAACCACTTCCGAGAGTAACTCGCCCGCTTCCTTGACGATAACGCTGTGCTTCGTCACGGTACGAAATATCGGAGCTGCATCCAGCTCCTGCGAGGCGTTCAGGCCCATCGTGCTTACGGGAACTGCGCCGGTAATGAACAACACCGGCAAATGCTCGCGCATCGCGCTGGCGGCACCGGTAATGAGGTTCGTCCCGCCCGGACCGCTGCAGCCAATGCTCACGCTAAGACCGCCGGAATACTTCGCGTAGGAAGCCGCCATATACGATGCGGCTCCTTCATGCTTCGTGACGACCGGTTCTATTTCCGGCATTTCGTATAGCTCGTCGAAGAAGGCGTTAACCGATCCCGCCGGGATACCAAAAATATGCTTTACGCCGTTTGCCTTCAATAACTCCAATACTGCTCTTGCCGCTCTCATTCCACTACCTCCACTTATCTCTATCATATTCATTCGCGAGAAAATTGTCGGTGATTTCCTTAGCTGTCATTGGTTTGCTGAAATAATAGCCTTGCATTAAGTAACAATCACGATCGCTTAAAAAACGAACATGCTCCTTCGTTTCGACGCCTTCGGCAATGACGCTCAAGTTCAAGTTCCGCGCCAGCGTAATAATCGTATTCGTGATGGCAGCATGATCGTCATCGCTTGTAATGTCCTGTAGGAACGATTTGTCGATTTTTAACGTGTCGATCGGCAGACTGGACAAGTAGCCTAACGACGAATATCCTGTTCCAAAATCGTCAATCGCGATTTTCACTCCTATCCCTTTCAAAGCCTTCATCGTTTTCAACGTTACTTCTTTGTTTTTGATGATTGAATTTTCTGTAAGTTCTAGTTGTAAATTGTCAGGGGCTATTCCCACCTCTTGCAGCACCGATTGGACGGCAACAAACAAATTGTTTTGCTCGAACTGGCGCGCCGACAAATTAATCGACATGCTGTATAACGGATAGCCTAGCTGCTGCCACTCTTTTAATTGTCGGCATGCCGTTCGCAGCACCCATTCGCCGATAGGGACGATAAGAGCCGTTTCCTCGGCGATCGGAATGAACTGATCCGGCGATACAAGCCCGCTCATAGGGCGATTCCAACGCAGCAGCGCCTCAACGCCGACAATTCGGCCAGTCAAGTAATTGATTTGCGGCTGGTAATAGAGCTCTAGTTCTTGTTGATCGAGCGCCTTGTACAGATCGTTCTCGAGCTTAATGATTTCGAACGTTCTCGTATCCATGCCGTTTCGGAAGAAATGATAGCTGTTGCCGGTGATTTCTTTTGATTTGTACATGGCGGTATCCGCGTTCTTGATCAACGTTTCGGTCGTGTCGCCGTGATCGGGATACATGCTGATGCCCATGCTCACCTTCATATAAATTTCGTGGCCCATCAGCTCGAACGGATCGGCGAAGCAGTCGACGACTAGCCGGACAACCTCGATGACCTCGTCTTCGCCTTCGATGTGCGGCAGGAATATCGTGAATTCGTCCCCGCCTTGACGCGATATAGTCGCTTCCTTCGGCACGGAGCGGATCAGCCGGCTGGCGACATCCCGCAGCAGAAGATCACCGTAGCTGTGGCCGAGCGAATCGTTAATGAACTTGAAGCGGTCCATGTCCAAATAAAGGACCGCGAGCTTGCCGCCGTTCTTCTGCGCATGAACCAGCCCTTCATTGAGCTTGTCGATCAGCAGCAGACGGTTAGGCAAATCGGTCAAGCTGTCGAAGTAGGCCCGACGCCTAATCTCCTCCTCCATCTGCTTCCTTTGCGTAATGTCCTTGAAGGTGACCACTTCGCCGACGATTTCGTCCTCTTCCTTAATTGGCGATATGACGTTTTCGACTGGAAAGCTGGAACCGTCCTTCCGATAAAACAGCTCATTCTCATAGTAATGGTCCCATTTGTTGTCGGACTCTTGCTTATGAACGGAGGACTTTTGCTCCTGCTGCTTTCCTTTGAAAATAATCCGCGAGGGCTCGCCGATCATTTCAGTAGAAGAGCTGTAGCCTAACATGGAGACGCCGGCCGGATTGCAGAACGTAATGTTGCGATCGAGGTCTAAGCCGAATATGCCTTCGCCGGCCGAATTAAGAATAAGCTCCTTCTCTCGGCTGAGCTGCTGCAATTCGCTTACGAGGCGTTCAAGCTCGTTATTCTTAACCGTGATTTCAGAGGTCCGCTCTTTGATGATCGTTTCTTGCTTCTCCATATAGAGCAAGTTCGACAGCGTCGACGCCGTYGCGTCCACGATCGATTGCGCGAGCTGCAGCGTAGCCTCGGAATAGAGAAGAGTGCCTTCATCGAGCTTAACGACCGCGATGGAGCCTAGCGCTCCGCCCATCGACACGAGCGGCAGCATCAGCATGCCTTTAATTCCGAAGTTGCGGCAAACCTCATGATTAGGACGGCTGTCCGCATACACGTCCGGAATGAGTACCGCCTTCTTCGTCCGAATGACCTCTTGCACGACCTCATCATTGCTTTCGTCGATTATTATTTTGCTATGGGTGCGCATCCAGTCTTCTTCCGTCCAGTCGCTGTCCTTGCTTAGCTTGGCCGGCTTAATTTTGCTTTCCGTAATCGGATCGAGCAAATGTACGCCGATATTATCGTTCTCCAGCACCTTGCCGAGATAGAAGAAACAGCTGTCCAGACTCTCCTGCATCGTAGAGCACAGCGAGAGGTCGCGAGTGACGTCGAGCAGCAGCTGCTTCTCGGCGATCAAGTTTTCTTTGTGCGCCAAGTTTCTCGCGTTTTGGATCGACACGGCCGCCATATTTACATAAGCTTCCACYGTCTGTATTTCCGAATCGGTCAAGTTCATTGGAATGCCGTAATCGAACAGAAATACAAGTCCGAACAGCTCCTGCTCGAACGAGATGGGAAGCACGAGCAGCGATTTGATATGAAAGCCTTGCACGGCTCTCGGGTCCGGCCGCGAATCTTGAGACGTATCCGGAATATAGATCGTTTTCTTCGTTTCGATGACTTCTTTTGCAAGCAAATCCATCTCGGTGTCGATCACATGCATATCGAGCGTCCAACCGTTAATGACCTCCGGCTTGCCCACATAACCTCTAAAAGTACCGTCCTCTTGGGGTAAATAAATGCCTACAGAATCGCAACCTACGATTTCTTCGGATATGGCCGTCGTTACATGCTCAAGCACGTCTCGCAGTTCAAGCTTCGTATTTATTAACTTCGTGAGATTCGCAAGACGTGAATATCTCATCTGTTCCTTTAACATGACAATACCACCATTCCCTTAGTAAGTTGCCCGTCCGTTCTTGCTGGTCAAATGATTCAGAACCTGCATTTACCAGTATGTATAATTAATCTACAAAATTCTACACAAATCCTATAAATCCTTTATCCGAATTGTCATTTCCAATAAAAAATACCCGAATACACATTTTAGTGTATTCGGGCCTCTATTTCGATCCTTTTTCGTTAAAAACCGAAGTATTGCTTCGCATTGCGGTACGAAATATTTTGCACCATATCACCGAGCAATTCCAGATCGGCAGGCGCTTCGCCGTTCTCCACCCATTCGCCGAGCAGGTTGCATAAAATACGGCGGAAATACTCATGGCGCGTATAGGACAGGAAGCTGCGTGAGTCCGTCAGCATACCGACAAAGCGGCTGAGCAAACCAAGATTAGCCAGCGCGTTCATCTGATCAAGCATGCCGTTTTTCGTATCGTTGAACCACCATGCCGAGCCGAGCTGAATCTTGCCCGGTACGCCGCCGCCTTGATAGCAGCCAATTAGAGCGCCGAGCACGTCGTTGTCGTTCGCGTTAAGCGAATAAACGATCGTATTCGGCAGCAGGTCGTCCGAATCAAGCGCGTCGAGCAGACGAGACAGCGGGTAAGCCACCGAGCTGTCGTTAATGGAATCGAATCCCGTATCCGGGCCGAGCTTGCCGAACATGCGCGCGTTGTTGTTGCGCGCAGCGTTAATATGAAGCTGCATCGCCCAGCCGCGCTGCGCATATTGACGGCCAAGGAACAGCAGCGTATACGTCTTATACTTCTTCTCGTCCTCCAGGCTTACCTTCTCGCCTTGCAGCGCGCGCGCGAATATAGCCGAAGCTTCTTCCTTCGTCGTCTCTGCGTACGCCACATAGTCCAGCGCGTGATCGGATACTTTGCAGCCGACCTCGTCGAAGAACTTCACGCGATCCGCGAGCGCGTCCAGCAGCGCATCGTAGCTGTCGATCGAGCTGGCGGATACTTCCGCAAGCTGCTTGATCCATGGCAGGTAAGTCGCGCGGTTAATCTCAAGCGCCTTATCAGGACGGAATGACGGCAGCACCTGTACGTCGAATTCTTCCAAACCTTTGATTGCGATATGATATTCCAGCGAATCGACAGGATCATCCGTCGTACAAATAACCTCGACGTTCGACATCTTGATCAGATCGCGTGCTTTGAAGCTRCCCGTTGCAAGCTTCGCATTAACCTTCTCCCAGATCACGGGAGCATTCTTCTCATTAATAAGCTCCTGCACGTCGAAGAAACGGCGCAGTTCAAGATGCGACCAATGATACAGCGGGTTGCCGATCGTCTGCGGAACGGTTTTCGCCCAAGCCGCGAACCGCTCGTAATCGGTAGCGCCTTCGCCGCCGGTTACAAGTCTTTCCTCCGCGCCGTTCGCACGCATGGCGCGCCACTTGTAGTGATCGCCGTATAGCCAAGCTTCCGTAATATTGGAGAAGCTCGTATTTTCATAAATCTGTTGCGGGCTTAGATGACAGTGATAATCGATGATTGGCATTTGCTTCGCATAATCGTGATAAAGCGTAACGGCCGTCTCGTTAAATAACAAGAAGTTGTCGTCCATAAATGGCTTCATTGCAGCTTTCCCCCATAATCACTTTTTGTAAAAATGAACCAAATCGTCGATCTGTACCGCCTGACCCGTCTGAATCGAGCGGTTAGCCGCGATGCCCGTCAAAATCGATCTTGCCMCGTCTATGTGATTGGCAGCGCGATTCCACTTATCCTCCACCGGCGTACCGAACAGATCGTTCAACAGAACGGGGTCGCCGCCGCCATGACCGCCGACTCCTTCTTCCACGTCAACCTCGTACGGCGCTCCGAACATCGGGAATACCGTAATCGACTTGTCCTTCAGCGCGCCCTCCTCGGACTTCTTGCCGCCGGAGTTCACGTAAGACTGCTCGACGATATTCATTTCGATGCGGCCTTTTGTGCCGTTGAATGCGATGCGGTAGCCTTCCCATGGCAAGTAAGCGTTTAACGAATAAGTCATAATCGCGTTGTTCTTATAGCGGACAAGCACGCCCATTGTATCTTCGATATTGATGCCGTCTCCGAACACGCTTTGATCTCGCCGGTAGCCGTCCTCGTGTTCCGCGTCCAGGTACATCGATTTCAAATGGTCGTTTTTATCTAAGTGTAGCGCAAAAGGATCGTTCTCGGCAATCGGATTGCCCGTCGCGCGCTCATAAAACTTCGTCTCGCCGCGTTGCTCCGCATTCTCGCGTCCGTAGAACAACAGGTCGCCGAAGGCGAATACCGATTCCGGCTGCGAATCGATCCAGAAGTTAACGAGGTCAAAGTGATGCGTCGACTTATGGACGAGCAAGCCGCCGCTGTTCCCCTTATTGCGATGCCATCTGCGGAAGTAGTCCGCGCCATGCTGCGTGTTAAGCAGCCATTCGAAGTGAACGGACGTTACTTTGCCAATTGCGCCGCTCGCGATCAGTTCTCTCGCCTTCGTATGATGCGGCGCATATCGATAGTTGAACGTGACGCGCACGTTACCGCCCGTGCGTTCTACCGCATCGAGTATTTCCTGGCATTTCTTCTCGTCTACCGTCATCGGCTTCTCCGTTACGACATCGCAGCCCAGCTCCAGGGCGCGAATGATGTACGAATGATGCGTACGGTCCATGCTTGTTACGATTACAGCATCGGGCTTCTCGATTTCGATCATGCGATCGAACTCATTCGACTTATAGGTGTTAACGGCGTTGTAGCCATACTTTTCGGTCAAAATTCGGTTCGCGTAATTCATGCGGGTCTGGTTAATATCACAAAATGCCGTTAGCTCAGACGTTTCCTTGAAATCGGTTGCAAGCGCACCGTAAAAAAATTCAGCCCTGCCGCCGCTGCCTACCAATACATAACGTTTCTTTGTCATTTGATTCGTCCTCCTCTATTTATCTTGGTTTTATTTTAGCGCATAAGAGTAGTATAATTCTCTTCATATTCTGCTTAATTTTGATCAAATACCGCATATCTTGCGCTAATCATACCTTTTGGAGGCTGGAGATCATGCCCACCGAGCAAGAACCGTACAGTTACAGCTTCGGCGACACGCCGGAGCTTTACGTCGAATACATGAAGCGATCAGAAGCGTTCACGATGAGCGTCGACCATTATCACGCCTATTACGAAATCTATTACATGCTGTCGGGAAAACGGCTGTACTTTATTCGCGATCGTTCATACGCCGTCGAGCAAGGCGATCTCGTGTTCATACCGAAGCATGAGCTCCACAAAACGATGCATGCCGGCGAAGCCGCGCACGAGCGTGTCATTATCCACTTCGATGACGCTACAGTCGAGAAATGGTCTTCGGAGCACTTCGGGTATTTGCTTAGCGCGTTCCGGCAAGACAGCCCCATCATTCGCCTGCCGTTGTCCGAACAATATCGCGCCTTGCAGCTCATTCTCCAACTGCTTTCGGAAATAGAGAATAAACCTACGGGATATGAGCTTATCCCCGGCCCGGCTATAACCGAACTGCTGCTTATTGCGGCACGTTACGTGGAGCAGCATGATTTTGCGCCGATGCAACACGAAACTCCGATGCATGCGAAAATAACCGAGGTCGTCCGGCATATTAACGCCAGCTATGCAGAGCCTCTTCGTCTTGGAGACCTATCGGAGCGTTTCTTCATTAGTTCTTATTATCTCAGCCGCATGTTTAAGGAAATTACCGGTTTTGCCTTTTCCGACTACGTCGTTCTGACCCGCATCAAGGAGGCGCAGCGCCTGCTTCGCGATTCAGACAGCTCAATCTCGGAGATCGCGGTTGCCGTCGGTTTCGAGAACTTTTCCCACTTTGGCAAAATGTTCAAGAAGATCGCCCGGCAGTCGCCTCGCGACTATCGCAAGCAGTATGGCAAGAGTTGATCAACTTCCACGAGCTTGATTATCAAAGTGTCGTAATATTGAACATATAAGGTCATGAAATTGCACTAATAATAAGAAAATAAATATGTTACATTTACTTTGTTGTCATAAATTTATATATTGAGGCTATACAATCAACTGCTGAACTAATGGAGAGGTGAATGTATGATTCGCATAGGTAAAATTAGCTATTGGCATGTGCATGCATGGGATTACACGAAGCAAGCTCAGGCGCACCCGGGGACAGAAATTGCGGCCGTATGGGACGAGATTCCTGAACGCGGACGGGAAGCTGCCGAGAAACAAGGCGTTCCATTCTATGAGAATTTGGATGACATGTTAGCGAGAGAAGACATTGACGCCGTTATCGTCGATGCGCCAACCTCGATGCATGCCGAAGTGATCGCGAAGGCGGCACGCGCAGGCAAACATATTTTCACAGAAAAAGTAATTGCGCCGACTTTAAAAGAAACAAATGTTATACTTAACGAAGTAGCAAACAACAAAGTGAAACTTACCGTATCGCTGCCTCGTCTAAATGATAGTTATACGCTCGCGATTCGCGATATTTTGGAGAAGAATCTGCTCGGCAAGTTGACGCTTGTGCGGACACGTTTATCCCATAACGGAGCGATTGCGGACTGGCTGCCTAGCCACTTCTACAACTTGGAGCAATGCGCCGGCGGCGCGCTCATCGATCTTGGTTGTCATCCGATGTACCTCGCTAGATTGTTCCTTGGCGAGATGCCTTCCGAAGTATCCGCTACGTTCAGTTACTTAACTGGCAAAGATGTCGAGGACAACGCGGTATCCGTGCTGTCTACMCCTTCGGGAGCTATCGGTATTGCGGAGGCTGGCTTCGTGAACAGCCACTCGCCATTCACGATTGAAGTCCACGGCACGGAAGGAACGCTGCTGTATGGTACGCCGGACGGCGAACTATTGCTTCGCACGAATGGCGCAAACGGCGAATATGCCGACAAGTGGACGAAGATTCCGTTGCCTGGCAATCGTGAAAGCGCATTCGACCAATGGGTCGGCCATATCAACAACGACACGCAAGCGGATGAGAACATCTCCTTGGCAACCGACCTTACGAAGCTGATGGAAGCTTCTAACCGGTCTGCTCAGGAGAGAAGAGCGATCTCGATCAGCGAGCTTAGCGAGTAGACGGGCATCTGGAACTGCAGAGGAGGAGATGGTTTTGCCTAGCTTCCCATACGAAATGATGAGAGAACGCGAAGATGCGCTGGAACGATTGGAGCTTCACATCAGATGGGGACGTTATGATATCCATGTGCTGCGATTCCATCTCACCCATTTTCCATCCGGCAGAGTCATCGGCTTTCACAAGCATGCGGAGTTCGAATTCCATTTCATTCCTCAAGGCAGAGGCAAGGTCATTATCGTCGATCAGGAGTACGCGCTGAAGTCCGGATTATTGTACTTAACAGGGCCCGAGGTCATGCACTATCAGGAAGCGGATACGGCTGAGGCTATGGACGAGCTTTGTCTTCATGTCGATATTATCGATCGCAGCCTGGAGCAGAACGAGCTTCCCGATGTATACGATGACTGGGAGGATGCGGAAGCCCATGCCTGCGTCGAGAAGCTGAAGGCGCTCCCTGCTTATCCGACGTCCGATCTTCATGAGGCGATGCCGTGTTTCCTTGATGCATACCGGGCTTATAAGGACAACTATACGGGCAGCTATACGACCATTAAGCAAAATGTGATTCAAATTCTGCTGCGTGCTGTCCGCGCATACGAGACGGCAGGCGAGCAGAAGCAATTTCCGACCCGCGACATGAAGGCTTATCGGTACCGGCTCGCAATGGAATACATCCAAGCCAACTATGCCGGGCCGATTACACTGGAGGATGTTGCCGACAAGCTGAATCTCGGCGTAAGGCAAATTCAGCGGTTGTTCAAGGAGCTTCATAACGGGCAATCCTTCAGCCGCATACTCGAAGATATTCGGCTTGCGGCCGTCTGCCGGGAGCTTGTGGCAAGCGAGTTATCCGTAGAGCAAATCGCGAAGAACGCCGGCTTTGCCGCCGGCAACTATTTGCACACCGTCTTTCGCAAGCGTTACGGAATGACCCCTTCCGACTATCGGAAGATGGAACGTCAGACCGTGACTACTTTATAGACTTAATCTGAGGAGGCTATTTAATATGTCACGTACTTATCGTATTGCAATTGTAGGCTGCGGCGGTATCGCCAACGGCAAGCATATGCCGGCACTGTGCAAGCTGAAAAACATTGAAATGGTCGCATTCTGCGATATCGTGGAAGAGCGCGCTGTGGAAGCGTCCCAAAAGTACGGCGCTGAAGGCGCTCGCGTGTACACGAACTATAAAGAATTGCTAACCGATGCTACTATCGACATCGTTCATGTATGTACGCCGAACGATTCGCATGCTGAAATTGCCATTGACGCGCTCGAAGCAGGCAAACATGTTATGAGCGAGAAGCCGATGGCGAAGACGGCTCATGACGCTCAGCGTATGGTTGATGCAGCGAAACGCACAGGCAAAAAATTGACGGTCGGCTACAACAACCGTTTCCGCGCTGACAGCCAACACTTGAAGAAAATTTGCGAGGAAGGCGAGCTTGGCGAAATTTACTTCGCGAAGGCTCACGCGATTCGTCGCYGTGCCGTTCCGACTTGGGGCGTATTCCTCGACGAAGAGAAACAAGGCGGCGGCCCGCTTATCGATATCGGTACGCATGCGCTTGACCTTACGCTGTGGATGATGAACAACTACAAGCCGAAAGTCGTACTCGGCACTTCGTACCACAAGTTGTCGCAACGCGAGAACGCGGCTAATGCATGGGGACCATGGGACCCTGCCAAGTTCACGGTTGAAGATTCCGCATTCGGCATGATCGTGATGGAGAACGGCGCTACGATCTCGCTCGAATCAAGCTGGGCACTCAATACGCTTGAAGTCGACGAAGCGAAATGTACGCTGTCCGGTACAGAAGGCGGAGCCGATATGAAAGACGGCCTTCGCATCAACGGCGAGAAGCACAGCCGCCTGTACACAACGGAGATTGACTTGAAAGCCGGCGGCGTTGCGTTCTACGACGGCGCTACCGAAAGAGACATCGATCTCGAGATGAGATTGTGGATCAAAGCAATCGACGAGGACAAAGATCCTGTCGTGACGCCTGAGCAAGCATTCGTCGTATCCCAAATCCTTGAAGCTATCTACGAATCAGCGAAAACCGGCAAAGCGGTTTACCTATAATTCATTAGAAGCCAGGCAGATACAAACCATCTGCCTGGCTTTCTTATATGTCTCTAGAAGCAGGAGGAGCCCCTGTGAACACATTAGTGTGTTCACAGGGGTTCCTCCCAACTATTCCAAATCACTACAAGCGCATCGGCGCTCCACGATGATCGATGAACAGCGCACCATCTTCCGCCGCTGTCCGTCTCTCCACCAAATCCAATATGCCGCTAGCCGAAGCGTCTGCATCACCTGGCGCTTGCTCACCGCCCATGTCAGTCTGTATCCAGCCGGGATGTACGGCATGAACAAGTATGCCTTGCGGTCCAAGCTCTGCCCGTAGTTGAGCAGAGAACATGTTAAGCGCAGACTTCGACAATGCATAAGAGTAATCTCCGCCGTAAGCGCCAGCCGAGCTACCTGCCTCCGAGCTAATATTGATAACCGCTTGCTGCTCACCTTTGCGCAGCAAAGGCAGGAAATGCTTCAGCACGAGTATCGGCCCATATAGATTCGTCTGGAACGACTGCTCCAGCTGTTCCGCATCCAGCTGTTCCAACTTCTGATCGCGCCCAAGCAGAATAGCCGCGCTGTTAATAATGACATCGAGCCCATCGAACCGAGCCCCTGCCTGCTCACTCGCATATCGGATCGAATTCTCATCCGATACGTCAATCGGCAATAACGTAAGTTGCTCTCCATTTTGCTCGATCAACGGCTGCAGCTTCTCCACAGAAGAGCCTGGTCCTCGTACCCCGGCCAGCACCTCATGTCCACGCTCGCATGCTTCCTTTGCCAAGGCAAGGCCAAGCCCCCGATTTGCACCTGTAATTAATATTCGCATTTCGTCATTTACCTCCATCTATATCCCAGTTGATGCTATCTCATTTATCGTTCTCGAGCAGTTCCAACATAACCTTTAATGATTTGAATGTATCCATATAAGCGTAACGCCCCCCGGTATACTCCCCTTTTTGCACAAGAGGCATACCGTTTTGCTCCATTAAGGCGATCTTCTCCTTCATGCCGTCGACGGCAAAAGCAATATGATGCGGCCCTTCGCCATGCGCGTTCAGATGATCCCTCCATGTGCTCGGATGCTCATCCGGCTCGATCAGCTCAAGCTGAAGCGCTCCCATATCGAAGAACGCAAGCTTCGCCCGAGCTACGGATGATTCGCCGTTATATTCCGTCTGCGCCTTGTCTACCGCATCCGTCCAGAACCAATCAGGCTTATCCACGCCAAAAAACTGTGCGTATGCCTGCGAGGTTGCTTCTATGTCATGCACCAATAGACCAATCTGAGTAATGGTACGATTGCCCAAAATATTATTGTTCATAGCTAACATTCCCCTTTTCGATTAGTGTGCATCTGTGCAAAATCCGAATCGCGGTTTCCTTACATAAGCATCCCCCCTCATTAGCTTCGAATTGCGTGAACACGCGTTTATTTCTTTGTAAGAAGAAGCGCCTCTTCCACTTATGAAGAAGAAGGCGCCCGGCAGGAATCACGTATGATAAGCGAATTCGTCATCGCTATTTGTGAGTAAACTTGACTGCCGTTCTCTATTCCGTCAATTAAATGGCGAGTAAGCTCATCCATCATCGCCGAGAAATCAACGTGAATCGTTGTCAGAGGGGGACTAAATCCGGCGCTCAGACTATGGTCGTCGAAACCTGCGATTGATAGATCATCAGGGACGCGCAAACCTGCTTCTCCTAATGCGCGCATAGCTCCGAAAGCGATGCTGTCGTTGGCTGCGAAGATCGCCGTCGGCAGCTCTCYGCCAAGCTTTAACAGTTCCTTAATCGCCAAGTAGCCGCTTGGTTCATTGAAATCAGCTGCCATCATCCATTGCTTCACAATAGGCAGCCGATTGCGCTCCATGGCCGCCTTGAAACCCTTCCGCCTCGCAACTCCCGAGTACCTGTTCAAATCGCCGTTAATAATCCCAATGCGCGTATGCCCAAGTCCCGCCAAATAATCGATAACAAGACCAGCACCTGCCTCATTATCGAAGTTGAATACAATCCGATTCGGCTCTTGCTCACCAGACATATGATGATCAACGATGCCGACCATGAAGCCCTCCGCGATAAGCTCCTCGATGATCGGCTCCTCATTCGCTGCTCCAATGAAGATGCCGCCATCAATTCGGCGCTGATAGAAACATTCCTTCACCGCTCTCGCTTCCTCCTGCCGCTTCGGATCGCGCACGATATGCGTCAAGACGAAGTAGCCGTATCTCGATGCGCTCTCAATTACTTTCGTCAGCAGCAGACTGGCGATCCAGTCGCTCGATACATCGCCCGAATCGATCATGAACAGGCCGATCGTTCTTGTCTTCTTCCCGGCCAACACTTGCGCTGACAGGTTCGGAAAATAATTATATTGTTCTATGACCTGGAGCACCTTCTGCCTCGTATGCTCCGGAACGTTCGAATAGTTGTTAATGACACGGCTCACCGTACTGCGCGATACGCCAGCAAGCCTGGCAATTTCGGTACTGTTTATTTCCTTGCCCAGCTTGCTCAAATCGATGTACCCACTTCCTGTAAACACGCGTTTATACCGCTATGTTAACAACGATCGCAACCGCTGTCAAACGTCATTTTCGCCTGCTGCTCCTTACATTTCTAATACAGTCGGAAACTCGTCCATGAGCAGGCTCCAATCCGATGCGAGCTCTTGATCGCTGAGAAGGCAGTCATCCAGCGAACCCGTCAGCTCGGCCCGATTCATCGTAATGCCGATGAATACAAGCTTATTGATCCGATCGCCATATTGCTCATCCCATTTGTCCGCAAGCTCCTTCTCTTCGGCGAGCAGCGCCAGCTTTTCGGCCTCCGGAAGCTCGGCAGCCCATAATCCTGCCGGCCCGAATTGAATGGATGGCCCTGCCTGACTTAAGCTTTGGGCCATCCTATTCCGAGTCGCAAGCCAGACAATCCCTTTGGCTCTGACGACCTCCTCAGGCCAGTGCTCCATCCAGGCCATTAATCGCCCTGGGTGGAACGGCTTTGCTCGCTCATAAACGAAAGAAGCGATGCCGTATTCCTCCGTCTCCGGCGTATGGTGCGGCGCTTCCATTTCCTTTATCCAACCCGCTGATCGGCTCGCTTCATCAAAGTTGAACAACGACGTGTGCAAAATATCTTTCGGATTGACCCGTCCTCTTGCAGCGCGTATCAACTTGGCTCTCGGTTGAAGCGCACGCAAAACGCCTTCCAGCTCCGCTAGATCCTCTTCCTCTACTAAATCGCATTTGTTAAGAATAAGCACATCGCAAAACTCGATTTGATCAATAAGCAGATCCACGACTGAGCGCGCATCGTCCTCGGAAGCTGCCTGGCTTCGTTCCAGCAGCGATTCCCCCGAGGAGTAATCATGCCAGAAGCTATAAGCATCCACGACAGTGACCATACAGTCTAATGTGCAGTACCTCGATAGATCAATCCCTTGCTCCTCATCCAAGTAGGTGAACGTCTGCGCTACTGGAACAGGCTCGCTTATACCAGTCGATTCAATCAAAATATAATCGAACCGATTCTCCATCGCAAGCTTCTCTACTTCCCGAAGCAAGTCTTCGCGCAGCGTACAGCAAATGCAGCCATTCGACATTTCCACGAGCTTCTCGTCCGTGCGGGATAACCCGCCGCCGCCTTGAATCAAGTCGGCATCGATATTGACCTCGCTAAGGTCATTGACGATAACAGCTACTTTTAATCCTTCCCGATTGTTCAGTACATGGTTCATAATCGTCGTTTTTCCAGCACCCAAATAACCGCTCAGCACCGTGACCGGAATTTTGTTGCGGCTCTTCGTTTTGTCCAAAATGCTCAATTTGCTCAAAATGCTCATCTTAAGTGACCCCTCGTTTCCAATTGTTATATCGTAATTATTACGATTAGATATCGAAAGAAAAACCGATTCACATCGGTTTAATCGTAATTGTTACGATTAAGTGAGTATATCAGTCCATAAGGATCTCGTCAATGTATGTGCACCACTCTACTTTTCCGGGCTCATATCCAATCAATAAACTTTTGAGCTACATACTCTATTATATAGCTCATGCCAGATTAATAGAGGACGGTGGCGGAATGTTTAAAAAGCAAACAGTATGCTCTCCCAAGAAACAGGTATGTCATGTAAAAAATCGCGTGACGAAATGCGCAAAACGGCCGACGAAAAAAAGATGCTCCTGCAAAAAACATACTTGTGGATGCAATTCGGCGTTTAGAGCTATTGCCAATGCGGTCCAGCCCGTGCCTGGCGCAGGAGGCAACCCGTTCCCTCAGGTATTGTACGGTTTGGAGCAATTCGATCTCAATAATGAATATGATCCCGCAACATCGACGTTTATTCCGAAGAGAAGCGGCGTATATTCAATTACTGCAAGTGTCAGATTCGACAGTAACGCATCTGGAGCGGTTGATGTCGGACTAGCGATCCGGGCAAACGACGCGCCTATCCTAACCGATCGCGAAACGTTCCCGTTCGGCGACGGAAGCATTGATGCGGGCGGACTTGCCCGGCTGCGCGTCGGCGATCGGGTACAAGTTTTTTTTACGATTAGCGGTGTTGCAGGCGGCAACATTGAAGCAAACGTAGGCACACGTTTTGAAGGAGCACGAATCGGTTAATTCACAATAAAGAGGCCGCAAGCGATTGATGCGCTTACGGCCTGACTATAATTAAGCGGATTATTCGACCTTCACCGCTTGTTTCTGTGCGATCAAGCTCAGCTCCGCTGCCTTAAACGTATGCTTCTGTGTCATGGCAAGCTCCGTGCCGTTCAAGCAGTCGAGAATGAGCCCGCCAAAGTACGGGAAACCGACTTGGCCGCTTACCTGCATCCGCTGCTCGCCGTCCGCGTTGACCAAATACACTTGATCACCTGCGGAATCCCGTGCAATATCTACATACTTTCGAAGCTCGATGTATCCTTCCGTGCCCATAATAATCATACGGCCGTCCCCCCATGTGCTTAGGCCGCTCGGCGTGAACCAGTCTACGCGAAAATAGCCAGTCGCTCCGTTCTCGCCGACGATGGACATATCGCCGAAGTCCTCTAGCTCGGGGTATTGCTTATTATTGTAGTTTGCAACTTTACTGTTCACGACCGTTGCGTTTTTGTTGCCGGTAAAGTAAAGGAATTGCTCCACCTGGTGAGAGCCGATATCGCATATAATGCCGCCATACTTCTCCTTCTGGAAGAACCACTCCGGTCGCGAATGCGCGTTCAGGCGGTGAGGACCAAGGCCGATGACCTGCAGCACTCTGCCAATCGCGCCTTGTTCGATTAACTGTCCGGCGAACACGGCACTTTCCACATGCAACCGTTCGCTATAATAGACCGCATATTTCTTGCCCGTATCGGCATACGCTTGCCGAGCATCTTCAAGCTGCTCCAGCGTCGTGAACKGAGCTTTGTCGGTGAAATAATGTTTTCCTGCGCGCATAACGCTAACGCCAAGCGGCCCGCGGTCCGACGTCACCGCCGCTGCAGCAACAAGCTGAACCTGCGAATCGTCCAATATTTGCTCTAGCGACTCTGCCGCTTTCGCCTGCGGATATGTCTTCAAGAAAGCTTCTACCCGAGCAGGTTCTGTGTCGTATACCCATTTAAGCTCAGCGCCCGCTTCCAATAGACCGTTGCACATGCCATAGATATGCCCATGATCCAAACTAACCGCCGCGAAAACAAACTGTCCCGGCTCAGCTACCCGATTGGGCTTGCCTTTAGGGGCGTAATTCATACCGTCAGCTTTACTCATTGTGCAGTCACTTCCTTCTTAAACGTCGAATTGGCAATACGATCCTGCAAATACTCGTAGTATTTCTCCTCATCGATCGGCAAGTCGACCCAATTATCCGTCCAAGTGGACAGCAGCATCGCGTTGGACAGCATCAATCCTTTAATGCCTTCCTCGCCGGGAGCAATAAGCGGCTCATCGCGCAGAATCGCATTGACCCAGTTCTGCGTAATGCCCTTGTGATCCGGGTAGCTGCCTTCAACCGGTATGTCCATCTTCCAGCATTCCGGTTGACCAAAGCTGCCTTTGTAGCTGTTGTTAAATTCCTTCTCCGATACGCGCAATCTCCAGAACGTAAGTTTATTGTCCTCGATAACAACCTTACCTCGGTCGCCGCTAATTTCCAGCCTGTTCGTGCCCGGCGCCTCGCCTGTCGTCGTTACGAATACGCCCGTTGCCCCGTTCTCATATTCGACGAAAGCCGTTACGTCGTCCTCTACTTCGATATTGCGATGTTTGCCGAAGTAACAGAAGGCGCGGACGCGCGTCGGCATCATACCGATCGTCCATTGCCATAGATCAAGCTGATGCGGGTCTTGGTTAAGCAGTACGCCGCCGCCTTCGCCTGCCCATGTGGCGCGCCAAGTGCCCGAATCATAATAGGATTGCGAACGATACCAATTTGTAATAATCCAGTTCGTACGCTTAATCTCGCCAAGCTCGCCGGAATCGATCAAATCCTTCAGCTTCACGTATAGCGGATTGGTCCGTTGATTGTACATCATGCTGAACTTCACATTCGTCTTGCGGCTAGCGTCGTTCATCTCGCGAACTTGCTTCGTATAGACTCCGGCTGGTTTCTCGCAAAGCACATGCAGACCACGTTCGAAACACGCGATCGCAAGCTCGGGATGAGAGAAATGCGGAGTTGCGATTAACACGCCGTCAACAAGACCGGAGTCCATCATCTCATAGGGATCCGCGAATAAACCAACCTGATCGCCAAGCTGCTCCTTTGCCCATGCAAGGCTAGCAGGTACGCTGTCGCTAACGGCCGTCAGAACGACACCGCTAACCTCGCCTTTCTTTAAATATCCGATATGTCCCTTGCCCATATTGCCAAGTCCGATGATACCCAATCGTACGGTTTGCATCCGCCATTTCCCCTTTGTGTTGGTTTACTTGAATCGTACCACTTCAGAGCGAAAGCGACTTCATTCGCATTAGCTTGTATCCGCTTTAATTTAACTCTGGTTGGTGTATAATGAGTTTATTTACACAAGGAGGACTCGGGTGAGCAATGAGTACGCAGCATAAAATCTCCAAGCCTTTCACAATCGGGACAAGCTCCAATTATAACGCGCAAATTCAATACCATACCCATTTTCATTATGAAATCTATTACTTCCATGACGGTAAAGCCAACTATCTTATCAATGATCGCATTTATGTGCTCGAACCTGGCGATTTGCTTCTTATGCACGGCACAACGCTGCACCGAGCCAATGTCGATCCAAACGTGCTGTACCATCGTTCGACGCTGCATTTCGACCCCTATTATTTCAAGCAGTTCATTCAACCGCCCTTTGCAGCCGATTTGCTAGCTCCATTCCAGAAGCTGCAGAACGTGAGGCTGCAGCTTCGTGGTGAGGACAAGCAGGAAATAGAGACGATATTCGCCAAGCTGGTGCAATTCCATAATGAATCATCCACCTATGCGTTCCAACGGTTTCAAGCACTGTTTCTTGAATTCATGATTATTATTAACGAGCATTGCAAGCAACCATTGCAGGAGATAGCGACCTTACCGTCGCCGAAGGAACATCACGTTCAATCAATCATCTCCTATGTGRAGAAGCATTATGCCGACGACGTTACGCTTGACGCGATCCAAGCCGAGCTGCATCTAAGCAAATATTATTTGGCCAAAACGTTTAAGGAAGTAACCGGCATGACCATCTTTCAATTTCTGATGCAGCGCCGTATTTATCAAGCAAAGATCGAGCTCACTCAGGGCAAGCAGCCGATTACCGATATTGGTTACGAGGTCGGATTTAAGCATCCGTCTCATTTCAGCCGTGCCTTCAAGCTGCAATTAAAAGTAACGCCTGAACAATACCGCAAGCAGCATCAGCTTCGTATTTAACTCCGTTTTGCGCCGACAACCTTTCCTTGACCTAATTAGTTGTTACGCGTATTATTGTTATATCAACTATTTTAGATTCGAATTGCGAAGAAGGTGAATGAACAGTGGAATTCAAACATTCAGTCGGCTATATGATCTCAAATACAGGCCGCAAGCTCAATCAAAGCTTACAGCAGCTATTTCACCATTCAGACGTTACGCCTGAGCAATGGTCGCTTCTCATGACATTAGACGAGAAGGATGGGATCAGCCACAAGGAACTCGCACAGCGTTCCGAGAAGGATCCTGCCAACATCACGCGCTTAGTCGATCAATTGGAGAAAAAAGGGCTCGTGCGACGGGCAGCGCATCCGAATGATCGAAGATCGCTCCTGCTTCACTTAACCGATCTTGGAAGATCGGCAGCGCACACGCTAGCTCCTATAGAAGCCGCATATGTCCGGCAGATCGTTTCCGGCATCTCACCGGAAGAAGTTCAATTGTTCATGCAATTCATGAACAAAGTGAACCGTAACATCGAGAACGCACAAGACATTCAACCTTTAAACGGCTGACGTTGCATTCCAGCGATTACAGCTTTTTTTGTGTTTAGGCAAAAAAACGACAACATCCGAGAGGGGAACCTGCAGTGATAGACAATCATAAATTATGGACCAAAGATTTTGTTAAAGTCTGCTTAAGCAGTTTTTTCTTATTTCTGAGCTTTTATATTATGKCTACCGCCTTATCGGGTTACGTTACCGATGGTCTCGGCCGATCTGAATCACAGGCGGGATTGGCAATGACCGTCTTCATTATCGCCGCCGTACTGCTTCGCCCGTTCACCGGCCAGCTAATGGACAAATTTGGCGAGAGGAAGATCGTATTCGTTTCGCTATTGCTATTCTTTTTATTTTCCGTCGCATACTTAGGCGTATATAGCTTCGGCATGCTGCTGCTTGTCCGTTTTCTTCACGGAGGAACGTTCGCAATCGGCACAACCTCAACGAACACAACCGCGATTAGCATTATGCCTGAGAATCGCAAGGGCGAAGGTATTAGTTACTTCAGCTTGTTCATGAGCCTAGCGATGGTGATTGGTCCGTTCGTCGGGCTGACGATTACGAAACACGGCGGCTACAATTCACTGTTTATGTTATGCGCCGTATTTGCGCTAATCGCTTTTGCACTAGGAGCAAGTGCTAAGAGCAAATCGACTGCAAAAGCCCAGGAGGCATCGAAGGCGCAATCGGGGCTATCTCAGACTACACATACCCAGGTTAAGACTAAGCTGCAATGGAGTAATCTCTTCGAACGTAAAGTATTGCCTATTGCCGTTAGCGGCTTCGTCGTCGCATTCGCTTACAGCGGACTCGTAACCTTCATGTCCGTCTTCGCAGCCGATCGTGCCATTGACGATTATGCCAGCTACTTCTTCGTCTGCTTCGGCATTATGATCGTCCTGCCTCGTCCAATCGTAGGCAAGCTGCTCGATCGAGTGTCCGAGCATTATATCGTCTATCCGAGCATTGCCGTCTTTGCCATCGGCTTGTTCATGCTAAGCGCTGCACATTCACCGCTTATGCTGCTCGTATCGGGCGCCGTCATCGGACTTGGCTATGGAGCTCTGCTTCCATGCTTCCAGACGATTGCCGTGCTGGCCGCTCCGCCACATCGCAGAGGACTTGCTACGGCAACGTTCTTTATCCTATTCGATTTGGGCTACGGCATCGGATCCTTTTGCCTTGGCTTAATCGCTACTCACTACGGCTACACCGCCATGTATCTCATTTGCGGCAGCATCGTTGCCTTATCTTCTGTTGTTTATTTCATTCTGCATCATAAGCGCCGCCAGGCAGCCGTTCCTGATCTGAATCTTGAGCAGGCAATGTAATTTCGATAGTCGTGCCTTCATTTTGCTTACTGTATAGATGCAGCGTGCCGTTATGGGCCTCAATGATTCGGGAACTGATCATCAGACCAAGACCAGTTCCCTTTTCCTTGGTCGTTACAAACGGCTCGCCAATCTTGGCAATGAGCTCCTCAGGTATACCTTGCCCCTCATCCTTAATTCGAATGCATATGTCGTTCTCAGCTGTAAGAACAGCCGATATATCCACAACGCCACCTCCAGGCATTGCTTCTATCGCGTTTTTGATGACATTCAGAAACACCTGCTTCAGCTGATTCTCATTGCAATATACGGCTGGCATTTCGAGCCCGAGCTCCACCTTAATCTCGACGTTAAGCAGAATCGCCTGCGTCTCCAAGATCGACAGCACGCTTTGCATAATCGGCTCGATATGTCCGCTGCTGAATTGCGAGAAATGCGGCTTCGCAAGCGTCATAAATTCGTTCACAATGAGGTTAATACGATCAATCTCCCCAGCCATAATATCAAAATAGTGCGAATGATCGTCGTACTTCGCTTTAAGCAGCTGGGTAAACCCTTTAAGTGCTGTTAACGGATTGCGGATCTCATGCGCTACACCAGCCGCCAATTGGCCAATGACCGAGAGCTTCTCCGAACGAACCAGCATTTCCTCCGATCGCTTTCGGTTTGTCAGATCCCTTATAACGCTAAGCAGTACGTTTTTGCCCATGTAATCATTTATACGTATGCTTGATATTTCGACGTCGACATATCTTCCGTCCGAACAGCGAACGATGCTTTCGGTGAAAGGGGCGATATCCTCAGACAAAATAATTTCATCCATCCGCATCGTTGTTTTCGCTTGGAAAGTTGGATGTATGAAGTTGATTACGTTTTGCCCGATTACATCATTGCCATCCTTAGCCCCTATTAATTCAAGCGCAAGCTTATTTGCATATATAACCTGGCCATCGTCAGTTAATACGATAGCCTCAGGAATGAATTTAATAATTTTCTGATACATGAGTGCTGTCATGCGAAGCTGCTGCTCCTGCTCATGCTTGAACGTAACGTCTTGCACAATACCTAGCATAACCTCCTCGCCTTCTATCGTTGTAATCGAGGAGCTGCCTTCAATATACATAACGCTGCCGTCCTTGCGCCGTCCTTTCAATCTCAGATGAATCTTAGTCGTTCCCTTGCTTAAACTGTCCATCACTTCATGCCTAATCTTTCTCAGATCGCCATCATCCAGCAAATCTCGCACTCTAATATGTATAAACTCCTCCGGTGTATAACCGTACATCTCCGCGAAGTGCGGATTTGTATATGTAATTTCATCTCCTTGCGCGACGAAAACTCCTGCAACCGTGTTTTCAATTACCGTCTTGTACAGCTTCTCCTTCTCGTTAAGGGAAGCCTCCATACGGATCCGATCGGATAAATCGCGGATAAGGAGCTGAATCCCCCGTTTGCCATCATAAGTAACGGCTACTGCCTTGATTTCGACTTCAAAAGCAGTTCCATCCATGCGCAGCAGCTTCTTCACTTGAAGGTTCGAGGGGCCAACCTCGCTAAGCAGATACTCCACATGTGCCGGGAGGCAGTACAAGTAATCCGGATGCACGAATTGGACGATCGGCACCCCGATCACGTCTTCCAGCTTCCCTGCCTTGAAAAGCCGAAGTGCAGAGTCATTCGCGAAAACGAGGTCATAATCGACAAATACAACGAGAGCGTCAGGCAGCATCTGAACCAAATGCCTATAACGCTCCTCGCTCTCCAACATGAATAGATCACACTTGTTTATCGACATATGCTATCCCACCTATATGTGCATTTGCATGTAAATTTGTCATCATCATTGAATAATGTTCAACGTGCAAAACCATTGTCCTGCTTAATACCTATTAAATTTGTTTGACCATCGATTTTCTTGTCAATGCAGAAGGTCATTGTAGAAGCCGCAACTCACCGCCAACATTGAAAAAGCCCGTGGAAGCAACAAAGTTGCTGCCCACGGGCTTAAGATTGAATAGGTAATGAACTTAGCYTTCAAGAAGAAGAGCTTCCGGATCTTCAAGCAGGTTCTTAACGGTAACTAGGAAACGAACCGCTTCGCTGCCATCTACGATACGGTGATCGTAAGAAAGAGCGATGTACATCATTGGACGGTTAGCCATCTCTGTATCGTTAATGGCGACCGGACGAATTTGGATCTTGTGCATGCCGAGAATACCTACTTGCGGCGTGTTCAAGATTGGAGTCGAAAGCAAGGAGCCGAAGACGCCGCCATTCGTAATCGTGAAGCTTCCTCCGCTTAGGTCGCTAAGCGCAAGCGTGTTCGAACGAGCTTTCGATGCAAGCTCGCCGATGCTTTTCTCGATCTCAGCGAAGCTAAGACGATCTGCCTCGCGTACGACAGGAACGACAAGACCTTCCTTCGCGGATACGGCAATACCGATATCGTAGAATTTCTTAACGACGATATCTTCGCCGTCGATTTCTGCGTTAAGCAGCGGGAACGCTTTGAGCGCGCCAACGACTGCTTTCGTGAAGAAGGACATGAAGCCGAGGTTCACATCGTTTTTCTCGAAGAACGATTGCTTGCGGCGTTTGCGCAAGTCAAGAATCGCTGTCATATCAACTTCGTTGAACGTTGTCAGCATCGCAGCTGTACGTTGCGCTTCAACGAGACGGTTCGCGATTGTTGCCCGGCGGCGCGACATGCGCTTGCGTTCAACCGGCTTGCCGCTCACGGCTTGCGGCTGAGCAGCAGGTGCTGCTGCCGCTGGAGCTGCTGCAGCAGCTTGTCCGCCTTGCGACGACAATACATCGCCGGAAGAAATGCGGCCGGCTTGGCTTTGCGCTTGCGTCAGATCGATGCCTTGCTCGCGAGCCAGCTTGCGAACAGCCGGCGAAGCGTTAACAGATGCTGCTCCAGCAGCTACTGGCGCTTGCACAGCTGCAGGCGCAGCGGCTGCTGGCTGTGCAGGAGCTGCGACAGGTGCTGCCGCTGGTGCAGGTGCTGCGCCGCCTGCGGAAGCGCCGATCGAACCGATCGCTTCGCCTACAAGTACAACCTCTCCGTCGCCTTTTGCAATGCGCGAGACAACACCGCTGCTGTCTGCGCTGATCTCGATATTTACTTTATCCGTTTCCAGCTCCAGAAGGACGTCGCCCTGATTGACGGAATCGCCTTCCTTCACAAACCATTTCGTAATTGTACCTTCCGAAATCGACTCTCCCAATTCCGGCACAATAATTTCTGCCATCGGTAACTACCCCCTTACCAAACTCGATTCGAACGGTTGACCGTTCAAAGCGGATGAAATAATGCTTTGTTGTTCTGCTGCATGCACTTCTTGGTGACCGCTTGCCGTACTGGCGCGATCAGGACGTCCGATATAACGGACTTCCACTTTATTAGGAGCAAGCTCGCGGAGACGCGGCTCCATGTAGAACCATGAGCCCATGTTCTTCGGTTCTTCTTGTACCCACACGATCTCTTCCAGCTTAGGGAACTGGCTAATAATACGCTCAAGCTCCACTTGCGGCAATGGATACAATTGCTCTACACGCGCAACGCGCAGCCAAGTGTAATCCTCTGCATTGCCGGAAGCAAGCGCTTCGTCAAGGTCGATAGCAACTTTACCCGTCGCTAGGATAAGGCGTTTCACTTTATCCTTCGCAGCCTTCGGTTCAGTCAGGCTGAACTGCGGCAGCACCGGCTTGAACGAGCCTTCGCTAAGCTCTACGCCATGCGATGCGACGCGCGGATTACGGATCAAGCTCTTAGGCGCCATCAGCACGAGCGGACGAACATTCTCGCTGCCCAGCATAGCCGCTTGCTTACGAAGCAAGTGGAAGTATTGAGCCGCGGACGTCAGGTTAGCTACTGTCCAGTTGTTGTCGGCGGAGAGCTGTAGGAAACGCTCGAGCCTTGCGCTGGAATGCTCTGGACCTTGACCTTCATAACCGTGCGGCAGCAAAATCGTAATACCCGATTTTTGCGACCATTTTGCCCGGCCTGCGGAAATAAATTGGTCGAAAATAACTTGTGCCACGTTCGCGAAGTCGCCGTACTGCGCTTCCCAAATAACGAACGTGTCAGGCGCGAATACGTTGTAGCCATACTCGAAACCTAGAACAGCCGTTTCGGACAATGGGCTGTTATGAACGGCGAATGACGCTTTCGCTTGCGGAATCATGTGCAGCGGCGAGAACTTCTCGGCGTTCGCATTGTCGTTCAACATAATATGGCGATGCGCGAACGTTCCACGCTCGGAATCTTGACCGCTGAGACGGATCGGCGTTCCGTCAGCAAGAATCGTAGCGAAAGCCAGCGTCTCCGCATGTGCCCATTCTACTTTCTCGCCATCGTTCAATGCCGATGCCCGGCGCTGCAAAATACGCTGCAGCTTCGTATATTCAGTAAAGCCTTCTGGACGGTTCAATAGCTCCAGATTGATCTCACGCAGCTCTTCTAGAGGAACAGCTGTGCGAACATCCTCGGCCACGACATTGCCAGTCTGTTCAGGCGGGGCAATCTTCGCCTTGCCTTCGTTCGCTTTCATCGCATCATAAGCAGCTTGAAGCGAAGCGGTCGTGCGTTGACGCAATTGCTCCACTTGCTCTTCCGTAATCGCTTGTGCGCCTTTCAGCTGCTCGCTGTACAACGTAGCAACCGTCGGATGATTGCGGACCTTCGTGTACATCAGCGGTTGCGTTACTTCCGGATCGTCCATCTCGTTATGTCCGTAGCGGCGGTAGCCGATCAGGTCGATAACAAAACCTTTGTTGAAGCGCAGACGATATTCGCAAGCAAGGCGAACGGCTGCAAGACAAGCTTCCGGCTCATCCGCGTTCACGTGAACGATCGGAATGTCGAAGCCTTTGGCCAAGTCGCTCGCATAAYGCGTCGAGCGGGAATCGATGCTGTTCGTCGTGAAGCCCAAGCGGTTGTTCGCAATAATGTGAATCGTTCCGCCGTTGCGGTAGCCTTGCAATTTATTGAAGTTAAGCGTCTCGGCCACAATGCCTTCGCCGATGAATGCCGCATCGCCATGGATGGCGATCGTAACTGCGCTATGCAGATCCTGCTGCGGGAAGCCAGGCTTGCTGCGATCTTCTTGCGCTGCGCGCGTGAAGCCTTCAACGACCGGATTAACGAATTCAAGATGGCTCGGGTTGTTCGCGAGTACAACATTCGCGCGTACCGTCTCGCCTTCCTTGATTGCGCGATCCGCGCCAAGGTGATATTTAACGTCGCCTGTCCACCCGTAGTTAATACCCATCGAGCCCTCGGAAGGAATGACTTCCTTGTTAGGCGCATGATGGAACTCAGAGAAAATTTTCTCATACGGCTTGCCGAGCACGTGAGTAAGTACGTTTAGACGACCGCGATGCGCCATACCCATTAGAATATTAGTAGCTCCATCATGAGCGACTGCGCGGACAATCTCATCCAGCACCGGCACGAGCATATCAACGCCTTCGATCGAGAAGCGCTTCTGACCTACAAATGTACGGTGCAGGAAGCTTTCGAATTGCTCAACTTGAAGCAAACGCTCGAGTAGCGATTCGCGTTCCCTTGCCGATAGCGGCGCAGGGAATGAACCCGATTCCGCTTTCTCGTGCAGCCAGAAACGTTCGCTTTCGTCATGGATATGCGTAAACTCGTAAGCAGCCGAACGCGAGTAAATTTCTTTTAGACGAAGGATAGCATCCCAGCCGTTCGAAATTTCCGCTGGCGCGTTATCCCAGATCAATGATCCCGGTATAGCCGACAAGTCCGCTTGCGTAAGACCGAACGTCGCAGGATCAAGAAGCTTCGTATCAGCCTCCGGGCTTAAGCCCAGTGGATCGATATCCGCAGCTAAATGGCCGTATCTGCGTATGTTCAGCATAAGCTGATGCGCAGCAACGACCTTCTTCAACATATTCGAGTCGATCGGACCGACTCCAGCGCCTGCCGGCAGTGCCACGTTGCTCACTACTGCACTTGCAGTTTGCGTTCCGCCCGCAATTGGCGTGGAAGGAGGTGCCCCCCATTGGACAAACAGTTCACGAACCGAAGCGTCAACCGAATTCGGATCGGTCAAATATTGCTCGTATTGCTCTTGCACATAACCAAGATTGGGACCATAGTAGCTTTTCCAAGGCGAATGATTGCGCTCATCATGGATGCTCATTGCAGAAAATTCCACCCTCTCTATTCATAACCATCCTATTATTTTCTAAGGCGAACGCCAACATACATGGGCGCCGTCTTCCTTGATACTAATTGCTTCATAATTATTGATGCTTGCCCTCTGATACATAACCTCTTCATATTTTAGTACATTACTTGCCCGTCAACCATAATCAACTTGGCATCGGTTTCATCCATTTCAAGCATCAATTATGGGCATCAACTTGCCGATAATCGATTAATCCAATTTATTCTTAATACGCAGGCTAACATATACATGTTTTTTTCTTTACGCCCGCCTTACCCATGGTTTACCGTCTTCTGTATGTAATTCGCCGCCAGCGGCACTTTGCATGCCGTATTACCTACGTCCACATGYACCTTGCCGATCTGCTCAGCTGCGGTCATTGCCTCTTCCATCAATTCCGTGACGTAGACGCCGACTGTAATAACGAAGCTGTTCATCGTGTAACGGACGCGATTCTGCTCTTGATGAATGGTCTGCTCAACGCGCCGAAGCAAGCCGCGAATTTCTTCTATATCTAGTTTCTCATCCTGCGTCACCGATACATAACTGGCATAGGTGCTCCAACCGCACGAAGCAACCATTTCCTTCGTTGATTCCATCCATGCAAGCGCCAGCTCGCGGGCATAGGGACTTTCGGCCGCTACACCCGCTACTGTCGTCTCCGCAAGCAGATACCAGTACGCCTGATCTACCCAATGCTGCAATTGCTCTTTTGCCATCAGCTTTGGATTAACGCTAAGACCTGCCAGATACATCGCATCAGAGATCCCCGAGTCATATAGCTTTAGAGCTAGTTCATGTTCCTTCTTCACATGCTTCACGAGCTTCTTCATATCGCCAATCTTAACACCAAAGAAAGGCTCCATTGCTCCATGAGAGATACATGTACGCTTCGTTTGCTCCGATCCCAATCGCTCCAGCTCACTCATAACCTCTTCATAAGTCACGACAACTGTCCCCCAGATCGTTAATTAGTAGTTAGTATGCCCACTTATGGGAGGGTGAATAGCCTAACCGATGCCACCGATGCCTATAATAACGCTAATCTCGCTGTTCGACTAACTCGACCAATGTCCTCACCATTACGCCTGTTGCTCCCTTAGGCTCCCAGCCTCTTGGCGCTTCCAGCCACGCCGTTCCGGCGATATCCAGATGAACCCATGGCAGCTCCTCGGCAAAATGGCCAATGAACAAGCCGCCCGTAATCGTTCCGGCATAACGTCCGCCGCTGTTCTTCAGATCAGCAGCGTCGCTTCGCAACTGCTTCTTGTACTCTGGGTAGGAAGGCAACTGCCATACGCGCTCGCCCGCACGTTCAGCAGCCGCAAGCAATTGCAGCAGCAATGACGTATCGTTCGTAACCGCTCCCGTTGCCTCCGTACCAAGCGCCACTCCTACCGCTCCAGTCAGTGTTGCCACATCGATTAGACGTGTAGCGCCGCGGCGAATGGCGGTCGTTAAACCATCGGCAAGCACAAGCCTTCCTTCTGCGTCGGTATTCACGACTTCGACCGTATAACCGCTCATCGTACGAATGACATCGCCCGGCTTAAGCGCTCGATCTGAAGGCATATTCTCCGCTGTTGGAACGACGGCAATTACGTTAACCGCCGGTTTCGTCTCCGCAATAACCTTCATGGCGCCGAGCACTGCCGCTGCACCGCCCATATCCGATATCATTTCCTCCATACCGGGTGCTCTTTTAAGTGAGATACCGCCAGTATCGAATGTAATCCCTTTGCCAATCAGTCCCCATGTTTCCTTCGAATTCGGATCGCCCTTATATTCAAGTACAATCATGCGGGGCGGGTTGATACTTCCTTGGCCAACGCCAAGCAAGCCTCCCATCCCCTGCTCAGAGGCGCTCCATTCGTCAATAACTTCTATATCCAAATCATACTCACGCGCCAGTTCTTCCGCGTGGAAAGCCAGTCTCTCCGGTGTAAGGTCATTGCCCGGCAAGTTCGTCAAGTCACGCGCATAACTTACGCCGCCTGCGACAACCTTGGCGCGCTTAATGCCGGCTTCCCATCCTAAGACGTCCCCAGGTGTTGCAGCTTCTAGAGTTATGGTAACATCCTTAATTTGAAATCTGTTGCCCTGCTCTTTCTTCAGCGGCATACGATCATGCAGCGCAAGCAGCAATCCTTCCGTCATTGCTTGAGCAGCAGCGCTTGCGCTCAAACCTTCCGCTCCGCTGCTGCTGAGCGTTGGAGGAATAATTTGCAAGGATTGCGCTCTTAGCCGCTTCAACGCTTTAGCTGCCGCCGCTGCTGACTTCCGCAAGCCATCTGCTCCGCCCGCTTCCGAGTATCCGACAAATAACACATGCGATGCAGGGTATAGCCCTAATGTAGGAACAACTTCCACTTGCTCGGACTCCGCCTTGAAGATGCCTTTGGCGCTTAATCCGCGAATCGCCTCGTCAAGCTGAGGCTGAATAATAACCTTCGAACCAGCCTCCTGCTTCAGATCAGCAGCGTCGATCCATCTAATAACGGCATCAGGCGCAGCTTGATTGGCAGCGCGTGCACCGACTGTAAATTGTACGTTCATGTTTATTGCTCCTCACTTTCCTGCGATCAAATGAAATGAAAAAAAGAATCGAGTTATTACCCCCGATTCTAATGGTTTACTCTGCTAATGGCAAATAAATGATAAATTCGGTACCGCTGCCGGGCTGGCTGTCTACCCGAATCGCTCCGCCATGATTGCGTATGATTCGATAACTTACCGACAAGCCGAGTCCCGTGCCAAGCTGCTTCGTTGTGAAGAACGGATCGAACAGCCGGCTCATCGTAGCTTTGTCTATTCCTTTGCCGTTATCTCGAATGACGATCTCGGCGTACTGGCCGTCACTTCGTCCGATGACATCAATTCGGCCTCTGCGCTCCAGCTGTACATCTTCAATAGCATCGAGAGCATTTTTGATAATGTTCAGCACGACCTGCTTCACTTGCTTCACATCGATCGAGACGAACAAATCTTCTGTCTGGCACTCAGCTACAATTTCGCAATTGCGGAGCAATGACTCACTCTCGGTTAGTAAAACAACTTCCTTGATCAAGGAGTGGATGGATACATATTGCTTCATCGGGGCTGACGGCTTAGAGGAATTAAGAAATTCATAAATAATATCGTTCGCTCTATCAATCTCCGTCAAAATAATGCGGGCATATTCCTCTTTGCCTACTTGCAGCAAATAAGGGCGCAGCAGTTGGATAAAGCCTCTTATGCTCGTAAGCGGATTGCGTATTTCATGCGCGATGGCTGCGGCAATCTTCCCAAGCATTGCCAGCTTGTCATTCTGCATCGCGCTCTGTTCGATCTGTTTATACTCGKAAACGTCCTTCACGCTGAACAGAAAATCTCCGTCCAGTTGATCGCCGTATGTAACGGTCACCAGCAGATGCTTGCCGTCCTTATATTCGAATTCATAATATTTGCTGCGCAGAAGGAACATCTCCCGATATAACCGAAGGATTGTCCGTTTCGTGCTAATGCCCAGTTGGCGATGTCTTAATATTTCTTTCATATTGYAGCCGATAAGCGTCTGCCGCGGAATCTCGAGCAGCTTGGCCATTTGTACATTAATAAACGACAAAATTCCATCGCTGTCGAAGATGGCAATCCCGCTGTCCATATGCTGCAGAACGTTCTCATATTTATTTTTGACCATTTCAAAGGATCGGTTCGAGCGGAACAGCATCTCTCTCATTTCCGTAAACCGTTGTTCGACGGATTGATCAGCGGTCACCTCGAAGCGTACGGCAACCATAACCTCGATAAGGAACAGAAACGAACGATTGTAAAGCTGCAACGCTTCCTCAGATTCTACATTAGCGACAAGCTTCTGCAAGCTTTCTTCATGCATAGCGATGAGTTCCTCGGGTATAAATCCATCCAGCTCTCTGCCGAGTTCGCCTGCCCGAAACAATGACTCTTCACTGCGACTCCGTAAGTACTCGGCAAGCGCCGGGAAATAGCGCTTTCGAATAGCCTGCATTATGTACTCCTCCCCGGCTACGACTACAGACCATGGTTATGACATACACTAATCATAGGATTACTTTACAATCGCTGTCAATCAGAAATACTGTCGAAAATTGTTATTTAAATGAGTCTAGAGACACGCTTCTTCTAAAAATGCAGCCAAAATAGTGATAACCGTCGCCTAATGTCGCCGGTCCCCGTTGTTTTCTCTACCGCTTTGCGATCCTCCGCCACGACTATTGTCATGTTCGTCGTTTCTGTCTTGTCCGCCTCGATTGCGATCATTATTATCCCGATCGTTGGAACGATCATCATTGCGGCCATCATCCCAATCGTTATCCCAATCCACATTGTCGTTATTACCGCGACCGCTGGACTGTCCCCTGTCGTCATCATCATTATTATCGTCTCTGCTGCCGCGATTATCGTCGTTGTTATCGTCTTTGTCTCCCCAACCCTTATCGCCGCGATTTTTACCATCGTTTTTGCCAGAAGAAGATTTATCGGTTGAAGTCGGCTTCTTGCCGTTATTAGGTGTAGCCGTAGGTTTCCTGCCCCCATTGCCTTGACTACCCTGATTCTTATCATCCTTATTCGTTACTGCTGGCTTGCTTGTGCCATTCGGCTTAGCCGTCTTTGCAGGCTTAGGGGTTGAGGCAGGCTTCTGACTATTTTTTTCGTCGTCATCCTTCTTGATCTTCTCCGCCTTCTCGCGGTCAACAAGTTCCTTCAGCTTGCTTTTACTCGTATCCGGGGCGTTTTCGACGATTGTCTTCACGCCGCCTATCGATGCCGTCACGCTATCAATCGATTGTTTCTTCAACTRCTCCAGCTCGATTTGGTAGCCTTCGTCCTTCGCCATCAAGTACACGGCCATTTTGCCGGAAGATACGCCGTTGGCTGCTGCCTCATCGCGAAGCTCCGACGGTATGGCAAGCGTCGTAATGTTAGCCGTAATCGATTCAGCCGCAAGCTCGGTCAATCGCTCTATTAACGTATCGCTAATTTTGCCTGACAGCAGTTGATCATAATCGTTGCCGCCATCTTGCCCACCCTTCATCACCATGCTTGTTATGACTATGTCCTTATCTGCCACATCTAGATAGTGTGATTCTCTTGCTTTCTCGAACAAGCTTGCCGCAACAAGTTCAACTGCAACGCCCTTATAAGTAAGACCGCTTATGATTTTCTTTCCGTCCTCATTCAGCGCGTGCAACGACCGAACGCGATCCTGGCTGTCGACGCCGATCTCAATGCTTGGGTTAATGTCCATACTGACGTAAGCGACAATTGGATTAGCGTCCTTCACCATCATGAAGAGCAGCGGCAAAAATAAAATCAATGCAATGGCTGCTGCGCCCGAATAGCCATACACGGATCTCAGTCTGGGTCTGCGTCTAGCTTCCGAATATTCTTGCTCGAAAATAATTTCTTCGCCTATTTGCGGCGTTCCTTGAATAGGGGCTCGCAAAAATCCGCCATCTGCCGTCATAACAACAGCATATTTATCAGTCATGCTCATGACGATTCCGCGCTTCATTGGCCAGCCTCCTGATTCATAGAATGGGGTTCAATCGGTATGTTTAGGTAATCGTGCATGAAAGGATATGTACCCGAGATCACAAGCGCAATTGCAATAATATACTTCCGATTGCGCTCAACCGTTTTTCGCGATACATCGCATAGCTCGGTGAGTTCTTTAACCGGCAGTCTGCCCGCCTGCTTGAACGTCTGCAGCAGTTCAGGGTCGAACGCTAGTGTCTGCGCAATGCCGATCAGCAGCTTGCGCGAATCGGAATGCTTCGGCGATTGCTCAACCAGCTCCATGAACGTTATGCCGTAGCTCTCAAGCTCGGTATTCAGATCACCGATCTCCAATCGCCGCTCGTTCTCAGTCTGTCTTAAGTCATATTGATGAAGCGCCTGCTTCGTCTCCACCGAGTTATATACCGGCTGATCCTCTTCCTCCGTGTCGAACATGCTGTACGGAACAACCTGCGAATGGCGCTGTTCTTTTCGGACATAGTCAATAAGCCGACGCCTAATGACGGTTTCAGCGAATCCGATGAATGATTTTCCCGCATTGCTGTCGAACTGGTTAATGGATTCATTAAAGGCCAGCAGCGCTATGCTATATTCATCATCACGGTTCGGATCGATGTACCGTTTGCTAAATCGACTTGTTACTTTCAAAATATAAGGTTTGTAGTCTGAAATGAACTGCTCTCGGAGCCTTTCATCGCCCAGACGGATTCTGGCAACCCATTGTTCGGGAGCGAGCTTCTGCTCGGTCTCCTGCGTTTTTGCGGAAGCAGGCTTTCGCAAAAACCGTTTGAACAATACAAGTAACAACCGCTCCACCTCACTACTAGTATGATTCGAATGTGTTCCTTCTTTTTCGGGGGGTAACGATTTTAATTTTTTTAATATATCAAGCGTAAACGGCTGTCGCCGTCCTTTGGCTGCATCAGCTAACGTTTCGCGTTGAAATATAAGCACAGTATAAACAGCAAATTTTATACTTTCTTATATTTTTAAAAAAATAAGCCTCCCGCAGGAGGCAGTCGCTTTATACTCATCGCAGCTACACCGAGGTGCGCCTCTGACGCAATTTGTTGCGGCGGCTATTAAGCATCATAAGCCGCTTCTTAAGCTGTAGCTCCCACTCTGTATCCTCAATCTGCTTAGCGAAGCTGAGCAGATCAAGCGCCATATCGATCTGACTATGCACAACATCCATTGGATCCTCGTTCTCGTTATTAACGCAGTTCTCGAACAGCAGCTTGCCGTCCTGCTCCACATATTCTTGAAAGTCCACCTCGGCGGCATCGTCGCCATGAGCATACTCAGCCAAAATGTCATACTCGTCCTGTGCCAAATAGTGAATATCGACGCGATGGCATACTGGACAAAACGTAATTGGCACATTGTGAATTTGTGTTCGATAATGCTTCAGCGTACCCTTCGTTCCAATCATACTCGCTCCACAGCAAAAACTCATAGCGATACCCCTCCTTAGACGTTGCATCATTACAATTCACGCTGGCTGCTCATTATACCCTACATTATTCGCTAATAATCTCTGAAATTCCTGCTTGAAATAAATGACATCTCGTTTATGGTACTTAAATATCCCGCTCTGACAATAACAAAACCCGTACCAGAAGGTACGGGTTCCATATKAACGAAATCGATTATTATTTCGCTACCAGGTGAGACTGGCCTGGTTTCCAGTTGATTGGGCAAAGTCCGCCGGATTGCAAAGCTTGCAATACGCGAAGCGTTTCTTCAACGCTGCGGCCTACGTCGTTGTGGTTAACAACTTGGTATTTTACTTCGCCTTCTGGATCGATGATGAACAAACCGCGAAGCGCGATTCCTTCTTCTTCGATCAATACGCCGTAGTCACGTGCAACGTTCTTCGTAATGTCAGCAGCGAGCGGGAAGCTCAGTTGACCAAGACCGTTATCGTTAACCGGCGTGTTGATCCACGCGCGGTGGCTGTGCTTGCTATCTACGCTGACACCAAGAATTTCAGTGTTCAAGTTGTTGAATTGTTCTGCAGCCAAGCTCAAAGCGGTAATTTCAGTCGGGCATACGAAAGTGAAATCGAGCGGGTAGAAGAACAATACCAACCATTTACCTTTGTAATCCGAAAGCGACGCCGTACCAAAATCTTGTCCGTTACCAGTTGCCGTTTCCATTGTGAAATCTGGAGCCGGGCGACCTACCAAACGTTCTGCCATAATCGAAAAACCTCCTTGACCTATCCATAGATTATTATTTGTGCCGATTTATTTGCGCAACTTACTTGTTACATACTATCACTAGAATGTAATGAAGTCAATATTATAATTAATTCTTTTTGATAATTATTTTAAACTGTAAATTATTTTTTCATCGCAGCTACGATCAGATCGCCCATAGCTGTTGTGCCGATTGCAGTGCTCTTATCAACTGCGATATCACCAGTACGGTGGCCAGCATCCAATACTTCCTTCACCGCGTTCTCGATCGATGCCGCAGCCTCGTGATAGCCGAACGTCAGTCTGAACATAAGCGCAACAGACAGAATCGTAGCGATTGGATTGGAGATGCCTTGTCCCGCAATGTCAGGCGCAGAGCCGTGTACCGGCTCGTACAAACCGAAGCTGCCTTCGCCCAGGGAAGCAGACGACAGCATGCCGATCGAACCCGTCAGCATTGCCGCTTCGTCGCTAAGAATATCGCCGAACATATTTTCCGTTACGATAACATCGAAGCTCGATGGACGGCGAAGCAATTGCATAGCGCAGTTGTCAACGAGTACATGCTCAAGCTCAACTTCTGGATATTCAGGAGCGATCCGGTTAACGACTTCGCGCCACAGGCGGGATGTCTCAAGAACGTTCGCTTTGTCAACGGATGCAAGACGTTTGCTGCGAGTCATAGCGATGTCGAACGCTTGGCGCACGATGCGCTCAACTTCTTGTACATTATATACGCAAGTATCGACAGCTTCTTCGCCGTTCGCGCCTTCGCGGCGGAACTTCTCGCCGAAGTAGATGCCGCCTGTCAGTTCACGCACAACGATCAGGTCCGTACCTTCAAGAACTTCCGGCTTCAGCGTGGAAGCTTCTTTCAAGCAGTCGAATACCGTTGCTGGACGAATATTGGAGAATAGGCCAAGCGCTTTGCGAATGCCGAGCAGACCTGTCTCAGGACGAAGCTCCTTCGAGTTGTTGTCCCATTTCGGACCGCCAACAGCGCCGAGCAATACCGCGTCCGCGCCTTTGCACAGGTCAAGCGTTTCCTGCGGAAGCGGCGTACCTTTCTCGTCGATTGCGATACCGCCGAACAAGCCGTTCTCCGTCTCGAATTGGTAACCGAACAGTTCTTCTGATTTCTTAAGTACTTTAAGCGCCTCGCCTACAACTTCAGGTCCAATACCGTCGCCGGCAATGACTGCGATCTTTTTCACTTCTGCCATGATTGATTGTACACTCCTCTATTATCTCATTCTCAGTCTATTATCATTTGTACCATAAAACTGCCTTGATTACAAAGATATAAAATCTATTTAGTTTATAGTTTGCAGCTATAAGCCCAATTATCAAGGTGAAACGGCTAACGCCGTCCTTTGGCTGCGTGGCACGTTTCATTCCGGAGAAATATAAGCCAGGTTATAAGCAGAAAACTTATAAATTCTTATATTTCGAGAAAGAGGACAGCCGCCAAAGGTAATCCCCCTTGACTGCTGTCCTCTTGTTCAGCGGTCATCCCGCCTGCTTGCTCAGTTGTCCTAGATCAGGCTCATCTTATCGCGGCGACTCGGCGACTTGCGCTTGTCGATCAAGCGGTTCACCGCATCGATGTAAGCGCGAGCGCTTGCTTCTAGAATGTCGGTGCTTAGGCCGCGGCCTTGAGCAGTCACTTCATCCTGCTTGAGCACGACATGAACCTCGCCAAGCGCGTCTTTGCCTTGCGATACAGACTTAATGGAGTAGTCCTCCAGCTCGACTGTCTCGCCTGTTACTTTATCAATCGCGTTATAGATCGCATCCACGGAGCCGTTGCCGACTGCCGCTTCTTCGACCGCTTCACCTTCCGCCTTGCGAATGCGAACCGAAGCGCTAGGCGTCGATTGGTTCGTGTAGTTCACTTGGATCGTCTCAAGCGTGAACACTTCCGGCGTATCGACGAGCTTCTCTTCGAGCATCGCGCGAATGTCTTCATCCGTCACGTTCTTCTTGCGGTCAGCCAAGTCCTTGAACTTAGCGAACGCCGCGTTAACGGATTCGTCTTCGAGTTCGTATCCGAGGTCGATCAGCTTCTCGCGGAACGCATGACGTCCGGAGTGCTTGCCGAGGACAAGCTTCGATTCCTTCAAGCCGATCGTATCCGGCGAAATAATCTCGTACGTTGTCTTCTCCTTCAGCATGCCGTCCTGGTGAATGCCGGATTCATGCGCGAACGCATTCGCACCGACAATCGCCTTATTGCCCGGAATGACCATGCCTGTAAGCTTACTGACTAATCGGCTCGTCTTCGCGATTTCCTTCAAGTTCAGCGTCGTCTGAGCGCCGAAGTAATCCGGACGCGTCGCTAGCGCCATCGCGACTTCTTCAAGCGCCGTGTTGCCCGCGCGCTCGCCAATGCCGTTGATAGTGCCTTCGATTTGATCCGCGCCGTTCATGATCGCCGATAGCGCATTAGCAGTCGCCATGCCAAGATCGTCGTGGCAGTGCGCGCTAAGCTGAATCGTCTCGATATTCGGCACGTTCTCCTTTAGCGTCTTGAAGATGTTGCCATACTCAAGCGGATTTAAGTATCCGACCGTATCGGGAATGTTCACGACCGTAGCTCCAGCCTTGATTGCCATCTCCGTCACTTGGCAGAGGAAATCAAGCTCTGTGCGTCCTGCATCCTCAGGCGAGAATTCTACCTTGCTGAAATATTGCTTCGCGTACCGAATGGCGCGCTCAGCTGTCTCCAGCACCTGCTCCTTCTCCATTCTAAGCTTATGCTTGCGATGGATGGGGCTTGTAGCAAGGAAGACGTGAATGCTTGGATCTTGTGCGCCGATAAGCGCTTCACGCACCGCATCGATGTCCTGCTCACGCGAGCGGGACAATCCGATTACGCTTGCGTTCTTCACGGCGCGCGCAACGGCTTTGACGGCTGCCAGGTCGCCTGGCGACGCAGCCGGGAAGCCTGCTTCGATTCGATCGACGCCCAGCTTCTCGAGCTGCAGCGCAATCTCGACCTTCTCCTTCGTATTCAGGTTGACGCCGGGGGATTGTTCCCCGTCACGAAGCGTTGTATCGAAAATATAAATTTTCCGCATATGGCTCTAGTACCTCCGTGAACAGAATTATCCCGGTACACGCGGGGGCGCACGCGGATCGTCAGACGATTGCCGCATGCGCTAAAGGCGTACCGGGATCATATCATTTTGCGTATAGACGCAGTTTATTACTTCTTGATCCAGTGCATAAGTTCACGAAGCTGTTTGCCTGTTTGCTCGATAGGGTGAGCAGCTTCGTTACGGCGTGTAGCTGTAAGCATTGCACGGTTCGATTGGTTCTCCAAGATGAAGTCGCGTGCGAAACGTCCGGATTGGATGTCTTCAAGAACGCGTTTCATTTCTTTTTTCGTTTCTTCTGTAACGATACGAGGACCAGTTACATAGTCGCCGTACTCAGCTGTGTTGGAGATGGAATCGCGCATTGTTGCAAGTCCGCCTTCATACATCAAGTCAACGATTAGCTTAAGCTCGTGCAAGCACTCGAAGTAAGCCATCTCTGGAGCGTATCCAGCTTCAACAAGCGTCTCGAAGCCAGCTTTAACAAGCGCGGAAGCGCCGCCGCAAAGTACGGCTTGCTCGCCGAACAAATCTGTTTCTGTCTCTTCTTTGAAAGAAGTTTCGATAACGCCCGCACGAGTACAGCCGATACCTTTAGCATATGCAAGGCCGATAGCTTTAGCATTGCCGGTAGCGTCTTGTTGGATCGCGATCAGACCAGGAACGCCGAAGCCTTCTTGGTACGTACGGCGAACCATGTGGCCCGGCGACTTAGGAGCAACCAGGAATACGTCTGTATCTTGGCTAGGCACGATTTGGCCGTAGTGGATGTTGAAGCCGTGGGAGAACATAAGAGCCGCGCCTTTTTTGAGGCTTGGTTCGATTTCTTCCGCGTATACTTTCGCTTGTGTTTCGTCAGGAAGCAAGATTTGAACAACGTCAGCGATTTTAGTTGCTTCTGCAACTGTCAATACTTCGAAGCCGTCTTTCTTAGCTACGTCTGCGGATTTACCTGGACGAAGACCGATAACTACTTTCAGACCGCTGTCGCGAAGGTTTTGCGCTTGCGCGTGGCCTTGGCTGCCGTAACCGATTACTGCAATTGTTTTACCTTGAAGAACGCCTTGATCAGCGTCTTTTTCATAATACATTGTAACTGCCATGATAATAATTGCCTCCTTTAATTTAACCCTTTTGAACGGGTGTTTAAGCAGAGAATGGCGAATAGAAGCGGTTCTCCCCTTAAACTCCCGTTCAAATAGGGATGTTGAACAAGTTAGACGTTGAACAAATGCTGTTACTTAGAATTGCCGCGGTTAAGTGCCGTTACCCCAGTGCGGGACAACTCGCGAATGCCATATGGCTTAAGAAGCTCGACCATCGCGTCGATCTTCTCAGTGTCGCCGACAACTTGCACGATCAACGAGTGCGTGCCGATGTCGACAACGGCTGCGCGGAACGTATCGACAACGCCGAGAATTTCCGGTCTTACCGACGGCTCAGCGGCTACCTTGATGAGCGCAAGCTCACGGGCAACCATTGGGTTCGAGCTAAGATCGATAACTTTGATGACATCGATCAGCTTGTACAACTGTTTGATGATTTGCTCGAGCGTATGATCATCGCCTGTAGTGACGATGACCATGCGCGACAAGCCTACTTCCTCGCTCGTGCCAACCGTAATGCTCTCAATATTGAAGCCGCGGCGTCCGAACAAGCCGGATACGCGCTGCAGAACGCCKGGCTGATCGTTAACGATTACTGCAATCGTATGCTTCTTCATTCCGAATCCCCCATGATCATTTGGTCGATAGTGCTGCCTTGCGCGACCATCGGATACACATTCTCATCTCTGCGAACGACGAATTCCACGACAGCCGGACCAGGATGATTAAGCGCCTCTTCCCAAACCGCTCTAGCATCCTCTTTGTTCGAAGCACGGAAACCTTTTACGCCATACGCTTCGGCAAGCTTAACGAAATCAGGGCTGCCTGCGRGATCGATATGGCTGAAGCGGTTCTCGTGAATAAGCTCTTGCCATTGACGTACCATTCCGAGTACTTGGTTGTTAATAATAACTACCTTAACAGGAATGTTGTTGATTGCGCAAATCGCGAGTTCCTGAGCGCACATCTGCATGCCGCCGTCTCCGTTAATCGATACGACTGTACGATCCGGGTTCGCCATTTGAGCGCCGATCGCCGATGGGAAACCGAAGCCCATCGTGCCAAGACCACCCGACGTTACCCAAGAACGCGGCTTGTTGAATTTATAATATTGAGCCGCCCACATCTGATGCTGACCGACGTCCGTCGTTACGATTGCATCGCCGTTCGTTGTTTCGTGGATTAACTCCACGACCCATTGCGGCTTAAGCTCGTCTTCGGAATCAATGTAGCGGAACGGATGTGCAGCCTTCGACTTCTGAATGTCCGCGCGCCATACGTCTGCTTTGTCCGCACGCTTCACAATCTTGTTCGCAAGGCCTAGAACGGTTTTCACGTCGCCGACGATTGGAATATCTGTCGGTACGTTCTTGCCGATCTCAGCCGGATCGATATCGATATGAACGATCTTTGCTTTCGGAGCGAAGCCGGAAAGCTTGCCCGTTACGCGGTCATCGAACCGTGCGCCGATATTAATGAGCAAGTCTGCGTTCTGAATCGACATATTAGCGGTATACGTGCCGTGCATGCCCGGCATGCCAAGCCATAGATCGTTGCCGCTTGGATATCCGCCAAGACCTAGAAGCGTCGTCGTGATCGGAATATCCGTCTTCGTCACGAACTCGAGAAGCTCCTCGTGAGCGCCGGAGTAAACAACGCCTCCGCCGGCAAGGATGAGCGGACGAGTCGATTCTTCAATCGCCTTCACCAGCTTATCAAGCTGCAGCTTGTTCGGATTTACCGTCGGATTGTAGCCGCGGATGCTTACTTCCGTTACCGGCTTGAACAGCGTCTTCGCTGCGGATACGTCCTTCGGAATATCGATAAGCACAGGGCCTTTACGGCCGGTGTTCGCAATATGGAACGCCTCGTGAATCGTACGCGGCAAGTCCTCTACATTGCGTACCAGATAGCTATGCTTCGTAATCGGCATCGTAATGCCCGTAATATCAGCCTCTTGGAACGCGTCCGATCCGATTAGGGAAGAGATAACATTACCCGTAATTACAACGAGCGGCACGGAGTCCATGTAAGCCGTCGCGATACCTGTTACTAGGTTAGTAGCGCCTGGTCCCGACGTTGCGATACATACGCCGACCTTGCCGCTTGCGCGTGCATATCCGTCAGCTGCATGAATCGCGCCTTGCTCATGGCGAGTCAATAAGTGGTTGAAGTCTGGGTTGCCATGCATGGCGTCATAGATATACAATACAGCGCCGCCTGGATAACCGAACACGCAATCTACACCTTCAAGCAACAGACTGCGGAGCAATATTTCCGATCCCGATATGACCTCGGGCTTCGAGAGTTTTTCCATCAATTCTTCTTTAGACTTCTGTAAAGCATCTTGCGTTACCATCAGTCATCCTCCTCTCAAGCGTAAACGGCTGGCGCCGTCCTCTGGCGGCAAAAGCTTACGTTTCGCGGTGAAATATAGATGTCCGCATAGGCATGAAGCTTATGCTTAGCTATACTTCAAATAAACAAAAAAACCTTCCGTTCCTCACGCTTCATAATCGAAGCAACGAGGGACGAAAGGTTGATCTTCCGTGGTACCACCCAAATTCGTTATACATATTCCAATGTATAACCTCCATAGGTAAGAACGATGTGCACATTGTCGTTCATACCTTTGGCACTTTAACGCTTGCCCTGCGATTTCCCCTAATGCGCATCGATTGATGCTTTTCAGGGAAACAGCTCCGAGGTGAGCTCGTAGAAAAGGGATTTTGGCGACGGTTGCAGCTGATCCGTCTGCTCTCTGTTCAAAAGAGCCCTTAGCACTTCGTCCTCATCATTGCCGATAATATATTTACCACTGAAGCCGTAAGCCAATGTGGTAGATAAGACTTTCTTTATTATATGCCGAGATATTCGGTTCGTCAAGCGTAAACGGCAAGCGCCCATAAACGGTTCTTTAATCATTTGTATTCGGCGCATTTCTCCGACCCGGCACATATAGTATTGTAGCCTCGCGACGGCAAAACCATGCAGCGGCCGTACATATGCAACACAGAGGCCGTGCAGATAGGAATGAATGTTATGATCAGATTGCGTAATTCGAGAACCGACGATGCCGAGCTCATTCGTCTTATTCGCACCGAGCTGCTCCCGCTCTCTCATACTGCACGCCCATTGGACGCACAAATCGTGCGAGAGCTGCCTAAACGGTTCCGCAGCGGAATGACATATGTCGCCTCATTATCCAAGAACAGCCCGCCAGTTGGCTTCGTCCATTGCGAGATTATGGGTGAGTTTCTCTATGTAGATATGCTCGTGACCCATCCCGATCATCAGAATCGCAGGTGGGGAAAGCGTTTAATGGCGCAAGGCGAGGCCTACGGCCAAGCGCACCATTGCAAAGCTGCCCGGTTATTCGTGGATTCGGTTAATGAGAAAGCTGGACATTTCTATGTCAAGCTCGGTTATTCCGTCGTCCAATATCACCAGGATCTTCGCTGTTATGAGCTTATCAAACCGCTAACCTCGCCTTGATCGCCTAATTTCCTTTAGAAGCCGCTATAGTAGCCATCGCCTTGGTAGCCATTGCCGTTGCTGTATCCGTTATATCCGCCGCCGTAGCCGCCTCCGTAACCGCCACCGCCATAGCCTCCACCGTAACCGCCGCCGTAGCCGCCGCCGCCATAACCGCCGCCGTAGCCGCCTCCGCATTTGTTGTAACAGTTACCGGCTTTAGCGCCGCAGCCGCAACTGCAAAGGGCGCCGACCGCAAGCACGCCTAGCAAAAGCAGCGGGAGGAAAAAAAAGCTAGTCTGCACTTTTTTACCCTTATCCCTGCCAAGAGGCTCAAGAATAAGCTTATTGCGATGAATGCGTACAAGCTTCCCTGTAACGACCGAGCCATCCGGACGTACTGCATAGATCGGTTTGCCGATTAGTTTCCGCACTTCCTTCTTGGAAACATTCTGCATGCCAAATCCCTCCTTTCCCGTTGTTCTTCAGTTTATTCAGGGAGGAGGTTCAACGTCTGTTTGTTTGTCCACTGAGTCAACAAATGTGCTAATCATACGCAAAAAGGCTGTCCCCTAAGATCATTCTCATGATCTAAGGAACAGCCTCTTCTATCAAAAATAACGACTAAGCGTTAATTTTTTCTTTAGCGATGCCTGCAAGCGAGTTGAACGAGTTCAAGTCGTTAACAGCCATGTCAGCAAGCATTTTGCGGTTTACTTCTACGCCCGCAAGTTTCAAGCCGTGCATGAATTTGTTGTACGAAAGGCCGTTAATGCGTGCAGCAGCGTTAATACGAACGATCCACAGTCTGCGGATGTCACGTTTTTTGTTGCGGCGGTCGCGGTAAGCGTACATTAACGATTTGCCTACTTGCTCCTTCGCTGTTTTAAACAGACGATGTTTCGAACCGAAATAACCTTTTGCGAGCTTTAGAATTCTTTTGCGACGACGAGTGCGGACAAATCCGCCTTTGACTCTTGCCATTTGTGGAAACCTCCTGTAGGTTGAATGAATTTATATAGCAATACGACTATTTCAATTGGGAAAGGCCTTGTTGCAAACGGCGAACGTCGCCTGCAGCCATAAGCGGCTGACCAGCAAGAACGCGTTTTTGACGACCGGATTTGTGCGAAAGCAAGTGGTTACGGTAAGCTTTGTAACGTTTTACTTTACCTGTACCGGTAATTTTGAAGCGGTCCTTTAGACTGCTGTGCGTTTTCATCTTTGGCATGTCAGTTATCCTCCTAAAAAGTTTTCGTTGCTACGGATGATGATCCGAGTGCTAGCTAGTTGTTTTTGGTGCCAAAATCATAATCATGCTCCGGCCTTCAAGCTTAGGAGCACGTTCTACGCTGCATATTTCGGCAACCTCTTTGGAGAGGCGGTCCAATATCCGTTGTCCAATCGCCGCATGCGTGATTTCACGGCCGCGGAATCGAACAGAAGCTTTCACCTTATCGCCTTCGTTCAAGAATTTGACTACGTTACGGAATTTCGTTTGGTAGTCGTTCTCCTCGATGTTGGCGCGGAACCATACTTCTTTGATATCAACGATCTTCTGATTCTTACGGGCTTCCTTCTCTTTCTTCTGCTGCTCGTAACGGAATTTGCCGTAGTCCATGATGCGGCATACTGGCGGCTTTGCCGTCGGAGCGACGTTCACAAGATCAAGACTAAGGTCGATAGCCATTTGAAGCGCTTCGCGAATCGGTTTGATGCCGATTTGTTCGCCTTCCGCGCCGACTAAGCGCACTTCTCTTGCCCGAATCTCATCATTGATTTGATGTTCTCTGCTAATAACGTGCCACCTCCAAAATGGTATATTGCTTGGTGAAGACAATAAAAAAATGCGGGTTCGCTCGAACCCGCATCTCATAACCGTTCATAGTAGCCGCCGTTCGTATGTACGAGGGTCGACCATTCGATTTCGATTATCGCGAACCAGTTAGCTTGAGCCAAAAGGTGAGAAGCGGGTGCTTCTGCTTGTGCGTCATTAAGTTGTTCATAAATACTACCGTGTTAATATATCATAGTGCGTTAATCGATGTCAACTGTCGTTTCTACAGCTGCTTGCTCTGTACTTCTTCAAGCCGAATTACGCGCGTATGCTCCGTATGACTCCACGTCTTGTTGTTTTGCGTGAAGAAGGCGTGCACGGTAATCGGCCACCATGACAACGTGAAGAGCAGGAACGTCGGAATGCGCAGGTAAAGCTTCCAATCCACCTTCGCCAAATACATCGACAGCGGGATTTGCACGAATACGTAAGCCATATACGGAATGCTCAGCCAAATCGGCAGCATGTTGTACACGGAAGTCACGTTATCTCCGCCGGATAAGAAGATATCGCCCCAGACGATCGCCGCTATGAAGAAGCCGGCCAAATAGTTATAAGCGTTGAAAACATACAGCGCAGCGTCGATCTTCGTCATGCTGCGTTCCTTGATGCCCTGCCATAGAAGCGGCAGCATATATTTGCGTGTCACGTCAAAGTGTCCTTGCATCCAGCGAAGACGCTGACGGGCGGACGCTTGGAACGTAATCGGCTTCTCGTCATATACCTTCGCTTCGAAGTTGAACTTCGGATAAATACCGCGCTGAATGCAGCGCACCGTAAACTCCAAATCCTCCACGAGGCTTGTCGCTCCCCAGCCCATTTCCTTCAGCAGCTTAGCATCGAAGCACATGCCCGTACCGCCGAGAAAATTCGCCAGCTTCAGGTTCGTGCGCGGCAATTGCCACAACCGGTTGYAGAACCAGTAGTTGATCGCATTGGCCGAGCTGATCCAAGAATCGTTCGGGTTTTTTGTATCCAGATAACCTTGGATAACACGCGAACCGTTGCACAAGTCGTTGTTCATATATTGCAGGAAGTCTGTCGCCACCAGATTATCAGCGTCGAAGATCGCAACGCCGTCATAGCTCTTCGGCATCTTCCACAGTTCTTTCAGCATCCATTCCACAGCAAATCCTTTGCCGCGTTGATTCGGATTCGTACGCTCGCAAGCATATACGCCGTCGTAACTCTTAACTACGTTAACCGTGCCGTCTGTACAATTGTCGCAAATAACGAAAATATCGAACAGCTCGCGCGGGTATTTCATTTTCAGCAAGTTCTCGATCAGAGCCCCAACGACTTGCTCCTCATTGTGCGCCGCAACGAGAAGCGCGAAAGACTTCTGCGGCGGATGGGATAAATCCTCTTTCTTGCGGTGCCAGCCAAAAAACGTTAGAAACAGCTGATACAATCCTAGTAAAGCAAAAACAATTTGAACCACAAGCATGATTGTGTTGAACATGCGGTACTGCCCCCTTGAGACCCCATTTTTTCTTGCTTCGACCTTCGCTAACGAAGACGGCAAGTTTTTATCATATATTTTCTCTTTGTGTATGGGCGCTTCTCTGCAAGCGCTCCGCCAACCCTTTTTGATTTTCCACACAATTAACAGCTTTGTCAAAAGTAGAATAGGACGCGATTACGCTTAATCTCGTCAGAAAAACGCTTGCATCCCTACGGAATGTACCCAATCCCCCCTTTTGCGATGGCTACGCCTTATTTTCAACCATTTGCTGACTTTTTAGCACTAACGACCTTACTTACGATAAAAGGTTTGAAAATGTTCCCTATTTCGCGTCCCAGACGTGTGACGAATAGGTGAACGGATGCATGGCTAACGCTTTTCTTTTTGAAGAAATTGTCGAATAATGCGGATAGTCTGTATCAGCATTTCCATACGATTCGAATTGTAAAACGAATTTTGGTACAAAAAAGGATTTTATGAAAAATGAAAATTCATTAATAAAGGATTATTAATTCGTTAACGTTCATCGTACAAAAACGTGGTAAGATCGGAATACGCTTATGAAGGTTATTTGCTGAGGGCAAATACGGCAGGAGGGAACCACTTATGGAGAGAATGCTCGATTGGTTGCGATCGAATGAGCAGAGAATGCTTTTTTGGGCGAACCGGAGGCCTGCTGACGGAAGAGTGCATTCGTGGCTTGGCAGATGGCTGAACACCGTGACGCATATGGGAGGCGCTACGTTCACCCTGGCAACCGCCTTGCTATATGCGCTAATCGCACCGACACCTTGGAGCACGACCGGCTGGCAATGCCTCGCGGCCGTCATCCTTAGCCACTTGCCGGTAGCGATTGTGAAACGTAAATTCAAGCGGTTAAGACCCTATCAAGCGCTGCAAGATGTCAACACTTGCCATAAGCCGCTGCAAGATTCTTCGTTCCCATCCGGCCATACGACAGCCATCTTCGCTTGGCTCGTCCCCATATTACTGACGGCCAGCGTGGGTTTGACCATTATCGTGCCTGCCGCCATTATAATCGGCATTTCCGTTGGATGGTCGAGGATGTACCTAGGGCTGCATTACCCGTCGGACGTTGCAGCTGGAGCACTGATTGGAACGGCTACCGCGTATGCCGTCAATTACTTTTGGATCGCATCCACCGTTCCAAGCGTGTAGCTCTCAATGAATCCGATTACTCGGTTGCCGATTCGTCGTCGCTATCATTATCTGCAGCAGCATCATTCGCTTCAGCAGCTTCCTTTATCGCAGTCGCTTGTTTCGCTTCGCGATGCTTACGGAGCGCTTCGGCACCGATAACCGCTTCGACGCGATATATATTTTGGCCTTTTTCCATAAACTTCATTTCATATTCGGTAAATACGAGGTCCTCTCGCGGACCGTCCTTATGCAAGTGGAGCGAGATATTGCGCATAATAAGCTCCATATCAGCGAAGCTATTCAAGGAGAACTCGAACAACGACAGCGAATCGGTTTTAAAATGAATCTCACCGCGCTCGTTCAACAGCTCGATATATTTCTCGACAAAACGGGAATGTGTCAGCCTGCGGCGGGTGTGTTTGCTTTTTGGCCAAGGATCGCTGAAGTTCAGATGAATTCGCTCAAGCTCGCCTGGCGCGAACATATCCTCAATACCTTCAATATTCGCACGCAGAAGGGCTAGATTCGGCGGGGATTCGACACCTTTCTCTTCCCAAATGACACGCGCCTTCTCGCTGGCACGGCGTATTAGCTCATCGTACATATCGACGCCGATGAAATTAATATGCGGGTAACGAGCGCTCATATTGCTAATGAAACGGCCCTTCCCCATGCCAAGCTCTACATAAATCGGATTGTCGTTGCCGAAAAACTCGCGCCACTTTCCTTTGTGCGGGGCAGCATCCAGTACAACGAGCTCCGGCTGGCTCTCCAAGCTTTCACGAATTCCTTTTCTTCCTCTTAAACGCATCGCATATATGCCTCCAATTGCTTTAAAATCAAAAGTCCATTGTGTAGTACTTTATAATGAAACTAGTCCTTATTGTGCCCAACAATAGCCTCCTTGTAAAGCAATTTCGTTACGGGATCCGCAAATAAAAAAGCCGGCGCTTTGTCGGCGCAACGGCTTTAATCACTTGCTTCGTATGAATAAGGTTGATTCACGATTAGCTCAGCAGCTGATACGGAATCGGTGCGTCTCCGCGCTGTCCGATCTCATAAGTACCTTCCAGCACTTCGTTCAGCTTCTTGCGTGCCGAAATCTCTACGCTGTGATTATCGTGGAAACGAACGCCTGTCAGCGCCATTAACTCTTTCACTGTAAGCTCTACCGTTACTTTGTCATTGCCATGCGGAATTTTTGTTGTACTCATCTCACATCACCTCATCGATTTATTATATAGCGTTACCAGTTAATCGACGTTTCATGAATTCAGGTGCAAATGGGCTATGTTAGGTTTATTTGTTGTTTTGTCGCACTTTTAATATAACACTTCATGTAAGGTATTGCAAGCCCATAATCGCCAATTTCAAAAATAATTTCCAATTAAAGCGGTTTCCGAACATTGTCCGCGGCTAAGTGGATAAGTCGTGGCTTTTCGGTTCGTTTTTCGCTAAAATAGAGGATGTACGTCTTGAAAGAAGGGGAAAAAAATGATTGATCTAAAATCGACGCCGCAGCAGCCAATGCTCTGGGGCGACAAAAGATTTCATACATGGAACTACGAGATGCGCGAGCAGTTCGGCGGCAAGGTATTCAAGGTCATGCTCGACGCAGGCTTCACTTGCCCGAATCGGGACGGCTCGATTGCCAAGGGCGGCTGCACATTCTGCAGCGCGCGCGGATCAGGCGACTTCGCGGGCAGCAGACGCGACGATCTCGTCACCCAATTCAACAATATTCGCGACCGCCAGCATCAGAAGTGGCCGGAGGCGAATTACATCGGCTACTTCCAGGCTTATACGAACACGTATGCACCAGTCGAGGAATTAAGAGAATATTATGAAGTCATTCTCCAGCAGCCCGGCGTCGTCGGCTTGTCGATCGCTACACGGCCGGACTGCTTGCCGGATGATGTCGTCGATTATTTGGCGGAACTGAACGAACGCACCTACCTGTGGGTCGAGATGGGCTTGCAGACGGTGCATGAATCGACATCCGAGCTAATCAATCGCGCGCATGATACCGCCTGCTATCTCGATGCGGTCCGCAGACTCAGAGAGCGAGGCATTCGCGTGTGCGCTCACATTATTTACGGCTTGCCGCAGGAGACTCACGAGATGATGCTCGATACGGGACGTGCGGTTGCCAAAATGGATGTGCAGGGCATTAAGATCCATCTGCTCCACCTCATGCGCAAGACGCCGATGGTCCGCCAATACGAAGCAGGACTGCTGCACTTCCTCGAACAAGACGAATATGTGAAGCTCATTGTCGACAGCTTGGAATTCCTCCCTCCAGAGATGATCGTCCATCGATTGACGGGCGATGCGCCTCGCGACCTGTTGATCGGGCCGATGTGGAGTCTGAAGAAGTGGGAAGTGCTGAATGCCATCGATGCCGAGCTGCGCAACCGCGATACGTGGCAAGGCAAGCTGTGGCAGCCGGAGAGTTAGTATGGGCTTCTTATCCGTGCTGAGCATGGCGCACAGATGGATCGCAGAGCGTGCCTCTGCCGGCGATATTGTCATTGACGCAACCGCAGGGGGCGGTGTCGATACGCTTGCCCTAGCTGAGCTTGTCGGCCGGAGCGGCACCGTATACGCTTTCGACATTCAGCAGGAAGCGCTGGATCGAACTAACGAGCGGCTCTCTCCGCTCGCTGACAATGGAAAGAAGCCCGATGTCAGGCTTCTGCTGGAGAACCATGCGCGCATGGCGGAAGCTGTTGCTCCTGAAGCAATTGGCAAAGTAGCCGCCGTTATGTTCAATCTCGGCTACTTGCCCGGAGGCGGGGATCACGCCGTAATCACGGAGCCTGCTTCGACGCTTGCGGCACTAGATGCCGCCTTGTCGCTGCTCCGGCCAGGCGGCATCGTAACCTGCGTGCTCTATCCCGGTCACCCGGGCGGGGCAGAGGAAGCGACTGCCGTCGAAAGCTGGGCAGCTCAGCTTCCGCAAACTTTGGCGCAGACGGTCATATACCGTCAGTTGCAACGCGGAACTGCGCCATATCTTATTGCTGCGGAGAGGCGCCGCAGCAATTAAATCTCAGTCTTAACGTTTTACATATAAATCACGTACATGGGAGAGATACAACAATGACAGTAAAACCTTATCCATTGCAATTCCAACCGGAGATGAAAGAACGTATTTGGGGCGGACGAGCACTTGAAGGCTTCGGCCTTACGCTGCCTGATGGATCGATCGGCGAAGGCTGGATGATCGGCGACCACCCGAACGGAACGACTAAAATAATGAACGGCGAGCTGACTGGCACTGGCCTCGATGTCATCCGCGAAACTTACGGTCGCGAGTGGTTCGGCTCGCAAGGCTTCTCAGAGAAAAACGGACGTTTCCCGCTCCTGATCAAGCTACTCGATTGCAATGACGACCTGTCCATCCAAGTTCATCCAACCGATGTTTATGAAGGGCTGCCGAAAGGCGAGCTTGGAAAGACGGAGATGTGGTACATTCTCGACGCTAAGCCAGGCGCCAAAATCATATACGGTCTCAAAGACGGCATCGACCGTGCCGCTATGGAATCGGCTATCGCCGAAGGCCGCATTATGGATACGCTTCAGGAGGTTTCCGTGGAGGCGGGCGATGCTTTCTACATCCCTGCAGGCACGGTTCACGCTCTATGCTCCGGTGTCGTTGTTGCTGAAATTCAGCAAAACTCGGACACGACTTACCGCCTGTACGACTATGCCCGCCCAGGCCTCGACGGTCAGCTGCGCGAGCTCCATATCGAAGACTCGCTGAATGTTATCGCATACGAGGGTGCTGGCGCTCAGCGCATGAAGACGGACGGAGCAGCCCCTGGCGAATGGCTGACAATCGCCTCTTCCCCGTATTTCATCGTAGAAAAAGGCATTGTTGCAGCGCCATGGCAGCTTGAAACAACGACGCAAAGCTTCGTCATCCTTGTTATCGCCGAAGGCCAAGGCAGCCTGAAGTGGGCGGACGGCGAACTGTCGGTCAAAGCGGGCGAGTGCTTCCTTCTGCCGGCGACACTCGGCAGCTACGAGCTGTCCGGCAGCATGACGGTATTGCGCAGCGTTGTTCCTGCAAGCAAATAAACGTAAACCATTCATACCTGCCGTATCTTGGCCTTCAAGCCATGGTACGGCTTTTTTCATGCTGTTCCTGTCTTCGTTTATGGTTACTGCTTGCTTACGAATCGTAGAATGTCTATTTAACCTCCAACCCGCCTTTCGTTGCTTCTTACGAACCGTGGAAACGCTAACGCACATCCTTCCTAATAACGTTCCTAAGATTCCTTAGCACGCAACCAATAAAAAAACGGCTTAGCGTCACTATCGGACGCTAAGCCGTCTATTTACTTCGTAACCGCCTCGCTTGCCTTATCCGCTTCCATCGTCAGCATATATGGGCGCGGCGTCGGCTTCGTGCTTCCGGCATCGAGCGCATACAGCATGACGAGAAGCGTATGCCTCGACTTATCGATCTCGCCGCTGGCAAGGAAGGCTGTAAGATCGTACGGCAGCTTCTCGATGACCGCATGCTTGTGCAGCTCCTTCTCGCTTAAGCCGAGCGCGGCGAATTCCGGCGACACGTCGCCAGGATGCTCAACAAGACGTCGCATCCAACCGCTCCACTCCGACTTGTCCATCGTGAATTCCCACCATGTCTTGCGCGGCTTGTAATTATGATTCAAGAAGAAATCGTATTTCATGAGCCCTAGCACGACTTCGGAATCGAGACGGTTGCGAGCGTCTGCGAGCATCGAAGCTTGCAGCTCGGTCGACGCAGAAGCAGAAGCATCCTCCAGCGAGCCAAGAAACGCCCATAGCCGCGAGAACAGATCCTCCAGCTGATGGCCGATCTTCTGCCAGCCCCGACGCTCCCAATAATCGCCGAACAGCTGGAAGAAGTCGAACGGCGAGTCGAATACGCGCTCAACTAGATAAAGCAGAGTATGGTCCATCCGATGCGCGTTCCAATATTTTTCCAGCACATCCTCCACTCGCTTAATGCGAACGATATCTCCGAACGGCATCAGATCGTTGCCGAGCATTTCGTAAGGCGCCCGATCCATATAAATATATCCCCACTTCGCCGCATCAAGCCGCAAGCCTGTACCGCGCAGCATCTTCAGGAATCCGAGCTGCAGCTCTTCCGGACGAAGCTCGAACACATCATTGAACGTCCCGCGGAACGTATCATAATTCTCAAGCGGCAATCCGGCGATCAAGTCCAGATGCTGATCAATCTTCTGCGAATCCTTCACCTTGGTGACGGTGCGCACGAGCTTCGACCAGTTCTGTCTCCGCTGTACCGCTTCATTGGTCGGATCATTCGTCGATTGAACGCCGATCTCGAAGCGGAATACGCCAGGCGGCGCATGCTCGGCCAAATAATCGAGCACCTCCGGCCGCATAATATCGGCGGTAATCTCGAATTGGAAGACGCAGCCCTGATGGTTCTCGATCAGGAATTGGAACATCTCCAGCGCATAGTCACGCTTAATATTGAACGTTCGGTCTACGAACTTAATGAGCTTCGCGCCGGAATCGATCAAATATAAAATATCGGACTTCGTCCGTTCGATATCGAAGTAACGCACGCCAACCTCGATGCTGGATAGGCAGAACTGACAGCTGAACGGACAGCCGCGGCTTGTCTCGAAATAAACGACTCGGCTGCCGAGGTTCGGAATATCTTCCTTGAACCGGTGGGGCGAAGGCAGCTCCGCTAGATTCAGCTTCGGACGCGGCGGCATAATGACCACCTCGGATTCCTCCCCGCGCTGCTTGCGGTAAGCAATGCCGAATACCATATGGTATTTGCCGTCCCCTTGAATCTCGGTCAATAACTGGTCGAACGTCTCTTCCCCTTCGCCGATGACGATGAAATCAACCTCGGACACGCGGTCCATCCAGTAATTCATATCGTAGCTGACCTCTGGTCCGCCTAAAATGATTTTGACCTCGGGCATGATTTTGCGCAGCATGTTGATGACGGTGATCGTCTCTTCAATATTCCAAATGTAGCAGGAAAAACCTACCACATCCGGTTTGCGCGAGAAAATATCCGATACGATATTCATCGCAGGATCCTTAATCGTATACTCTGCTATATCCATATCGAATCGCTCGCCGCTGTATGCCTTCAAGCATCGCAGCGCAAGCGAGGTGTGAATGAACTTCGCGTTCAACGTCGTTAAGACGACTTTCATAGTAAATACCTCTCTAACTTTAGCGCTTATTATAAGACTGCTTCTTATTGTACAAAAATTCGCATCAAAAAAGAAGAGGCGCCCCTTCCGCATGATGCGGACGAAGCGCCAACGTATGAGTTAGATTATTGCTTAACGTCAATGACAAGCTGGTCCTTCACCTGCATATCGATAACCGGGAAGCGCAAGCGCCATTTGCCCTCGCCTGCCGGCGTAACCTCATTGTCCTCGTAGCCGCGAGGCTCGAACGTAAGAACACGGTCATAGGACACTACAAATTGGATTTTCTCGTCAGGCAGCATTCGATGAAGCTCGTAGCCTAAGTTAGCAGCCCAAATGCGAAGCTCGTCTGCCGATGCCGGACCATAATACATATAGAACATCGGATCGATATCCGCTGTTATCACATACCAGCCTTCCACGTCGCGCTTCACTTCCCAATTCGTGAACGTCGCCGTCGCCGCCTTCAACTGCACGCTTCCGAACTGCTCTTCCATGAGCTTCTTCACATCTGCAAAAGGAGCCCCGACCAGCGTATCCGGCAAGGTAGGAGGAAGGAACTTAGCTTGCTTAATCATCTGCTCCGTTACCACTCCCTCGAGGAGCGACGCATGCATAACCGATACGGCAATATTCAAGTGGGCCGTCGTATTTTCCATGCCGCCCGATGTAATGCCGATCAATTCGCCCGTATCGCTAAAGAGCGCTCCTCCTGAGCTGCCATGGTCGATCGGTGCGCTCGTTTGCAAATAACGAACGCCATCCTCATAGATGATGTTGCTAATGACACCTTCCGACACCGTGTTTTGGAAGCCCAGCGGACTTCCGATCGCCACAACTTTATCGCCCTTCTCCGCGCTCAGGCCATATCCGAGCTCGACTGCAGCAGCCCCGATGGATTCCTCCGTCTTAATGATAGCAAGGTCATCCGTCTTATCATAATGGACGACTCCAACCACGCTCAGAGTTTCTCCATCCACCGTCATTGCAGTTGCCGAGGTCGCATCGACGATCACATGATAATTGGTCAAAATAAGATTGTCTCCGATCACAATTCCGCTGCCTTGGCCAAGATTCGTAGAAATAAGGACGACGCTTTGGTCGTATTTCTCTACAATTTGCTTCGTCGTAAGCTTCGGAATGTTAGCTTGCTGCTCCAACCATTTCTCATAAGCGAGCCGTTCAGCTTCTTCCGTGGATGTAATTCGAATCGTATTAGCCGCACTGTCCCATTTCACTGTCGCTCCAAGCGATTGCGAGGTGAAGCGGACGGGAACGAATGTCACTCCGCCCTTGACGATCGGCGCAGCGTCCAGCTTTACTGACTTGCCGTTAATAAGCGCTGTTTTCTGCCCAACCGTTAATGTAATCGTTATATTGCCTTTGCGGCCGATAATCGTCTTCGTCTTCGGCTCCCACGTTACGGATGCTTGCAAGGCGCTGAAAATATTGCGCATCGGTACGAAGGTGACTCCGTTCTGAGCGAACGCCGATGCCGACAAATTTAATTTCTTGCCGTCCACATATACGAGCGGCGACTTAGCTGCTGCGGCAGCCGGTGCAGGTGCTACTGCTGCTTCGACTGAAGCAGAGCTGCTAAGACCAGGCAGCGGAGCAAGCAGAAGACCTGCTGCAAGCATCGGAGTTACTATCATTGTTGCAAGCTTATTGTTCACTAGTTTCACTTCGTACATTCTCCTAACCTTCACCTTTTATACAACCGACAATCTATAAAATTATGGTAACATCCCTATCCTTGCTTGTCTATGAAAACAGCTTTCATAGAATGGTATACCCAGTCTTCTTCTTTTCAAGTGAATCATTAGAACTGCAACGGCCAATCATGGTATAGTAGGAGCAATGAAGCTAGGAGGTCGTAAGCATGAATAAGGGGAGAAGTCGCCCTGAGCAACAAAAGCAAAAGCAGACGCACGGTCCAATAAAGAAAAAAAATCACGGCAGCGGCGGAAGCAATGGCAATAACGGCAATAGCAATAGATCTGCGGGCCATATTAAACCGCACAATGAGCGGACCCAGTTGAAAGATAACGCCAAGGAAAAGCAGAAGACCTATACCGTGGATGAGGCTATAGAGCTGCTGCCTTTCCTCATTAAGCATATTGCGGGGGCCGGTCGGAATAAAATCAAATCGATGCTGGCGCATGGTCAGATCGCCGTCGACGGCAAACCGAACACCGCCTATAATTTCCCGCTTCGTCCGGGCAGTACGGTAACGCTGAACAAAGGGCGGGCCATTGAGGCGCCACCGCTCGAGGGAATGAAAATTGTGCATGAGGATGATGATGTGATTGTCATTGTTAAACAGGCAGGACTGCTGTCGGTTTCCTCTACAACAGGGGCGGAGAACGAGGTAACGGCCTATCGTCAATTGATGGCCTATGTCCGTGTCTACAATCCCAACAATCGGATCTTCATCGTCCATAGGCTCGACCGGGATACTTCAGGTCTTATGCTGTTCGCAAGGAGCGAAGCCATTCAGCAGCAGCTCCAGAACAATTGGCAGGAAACCGTACAGGAGCGTATGTATGTGGCATTAGTCGAAGGGACGGTTAAGCAGCCGCAGGGCACAATCTCGTCTTGGCTCAAGGAGAGCAAGACGCTTAAGATGTATTCCAGCAGCTATCCGAATGACGGCCAGCATGCCGTCACCCATTATAAAGTGCTTCGCTCGGACAGAAACTTCTCCTTGCTCGAGGTTCACCTGGAGACGGGACGCAAAAATCAAATTCGCGTTCATATGGAGGAAATCGGGCATCCTGTGGTCGGCGACAAAAAGTACGGCGCCCGTACGAAAGCGATTGGCCGACTTGGCCTGCACGCCCGCGTTCTCGCTTTCAACCACCCGGCTACCGGCAAGTTGCTTCGGTTCGAAACGGAAATTCCGAAGCTGTTCTTAAAGCCTTTCCAGACGGAAACTCCAGGAACCAAATAACAATAAAAATAGGACGGATGCGGATGCAGCCGTCCTATTTTTATTGAAGATTGTCGCCCATGTTACAATAGATTAGCTTTATATTTTCGAGCTTTCCATATCTAGGAGGTCATTTATTTGCCACATTTAGTATTCCGCGGCGTAACCGCCGATCAACTGCGCACCGCCAGCGAGCCGCTTGCCGAGACATTAGCCGAGTTATGTCAATGCGGCACGGACAACTTTACGATGTCTTGCTTGAATGCGACGAGCGTATTCGGCGATCCGGCTGACGGATCGCTGTTCGTCTTCGTCGAGGTAGGCTGGTTCGATCGCGGGCAGCAGACAAGGAACGAGTTCGCGTTGGCCGTTACCGAATCGATTCAGAAGCTCGGCGCATCCGAGGTCGAGGTCGTCTTCATCGCTTATCGCGAGGACAGCTATTACGTTAACGGGACGCCATTCTAATCACTTTATAGTGCTTAAACTCTCTCACCTCGTAGCCGCTCAGATCGCTAGGAGGCTGATCTCCTTCGGACAAAATATAGACGGCATTATCGCTCGGCTCGAACGCAGCCGGCAAGCCGAATTGATAACGTCCGAAGGAGCTTACGAATTGGAACGGGGCACCCGGATTGCTGTATACGACCGTGTCAAGAAACAGATGCGGATCGATCCGCTCGTAAAAAAGTACATAAATATACGGCATATTAACGTTATTCGTTACGTAGATCGTTCCATCCGACTGATCGGACGCATATTGCACCGCTTCACCAAACGATTCATAGAACATCGGACCGGCTTTCTTCGGATACTCTACGAAATAATTACCACAGAACAAAACGAAAAACACTGCAAACGCCGCCAGCGCGACCGGAAAAACGTACTTGAGCTGTCCCTTCAGCCATATTAGCCCTGCTAACGTTAGCAGAACCAGCGGGAAGAAAATGATATTAATCCGATTAATATTAATATCCGTAATGAGCGACATCAGCACGGCTGTTATTCCCCAGATGGCGATAATGCCTTGCTCGGTGCGCAAGCCGCTGCCAATCCTCACGCARACAGCGTAAAGTCCAACAAGCATGAGCGGCAGCGCTAAAGGGTACATATACCCGTAAGGAGGAATAGCGTTCCACAACAGGCCGTCTTCCTGACTAAGCAGCACTTGCAGCAGCAGATCGAAATGCTGAACAGCATTTTGCAGCACATCGCCTTGGAAGACGCTCGATACCTGCTCTACCCTCGGAACGGTCAGCTTCGGAATCGAGAACAGCCATGATTCAATTGTCCCCTTGCCAAGCCGGTTGATAACAATAAAGAGCAGGATCGGCAGCCCCAGCACAACCATGATGCCTATATTCCATAGTAACGTACGGAGTTTGATTTTTTTCTGCGCGATGAGCAGGATGAGTACGCCGAGCACGAACACGGGAACGAAGAAATATGCGGTCCCATAAGCATACAACGACAACGTAATCGTAATTGCGAACAGCGTGAACCATTTTGGTTGTTCGAGCGACTTGAACAAGAACCATACCGCCAGCAGTACCAACGTTGGAAAAAGGTTCGACTCCAGCGCCCATCTGGACATCATAATATGCCACGGACAAATCGCGATAAGAAACATGGCCGTACCAGCCGCTGCCTTATGCTTGAACAATTGCTTGGCAATAAAGTAGAAAGCAATGATGCCAACAAGACCAAATACGATATTGACGGCTCGAACCGATAGCTCATTCAAGCCTAGCAACCATATAAAAGGCATCGATAAGTATGCGTATAAGGCGTTCTGACCGCTGCCCCAAGCAATGAGATGAATCGGCAGCTGTATGCCGTTACGGTCGATGCCGTAATGAAGGATAGCATAGGCGTCATAACCGATCGACGCTTCATCCTGGTTAAAGCCTGCCGGTATAGCACTGGCATAGAGCAAGCGCACAAGCGCGCCGATTGCGAACAGAGCTACGATCAACCCATTCTTTTTGACCCATTCTAATGATGGCGACATTCGATCAACAACCACGCTTCCTATACATCCAAAGATGATTTCTGTTCAGTTCCTGTACTGCGGATTGGATACAGATAGAAGAACACAAACGCCAGCAGCAGCGCGCCGAGGGGAATAAAGCTCAGCATCGAGCGGATGCCCCAGACAGCGCTGTCCGTCTGCACCGCATCCTTCACATAACCTGTCGTCTCCAGCACAATGCCAAGCACGACTGCCTGAAGCGATACGCCCCATCTGACGATGAATCCGTTCATGCCGAAGTACATACCCTCTCTGCGCACCTTCGTCCGCCTCTCGTCCTCGTCGATAACCTCCGACAACAGCATATCCAGCAGCACGAGCAGTCCGGCTAGTCCTATTCCAATTGCGGCAGCAGCTATCGCGGCAGCGAGCACGCTGGAAACGAAGGCAAAGGGCAGCATGGAGGCCGAATAACAGGCGACGGCGACCAGCGACGTCTTGCGCAGTCCCCAGCGGGTGACGAGCTTGCTCCAAAGGAATACGCAAGGAATAGCCGCTACGAATATCGCGCCGAGCAATATCGTATTGCTGTCGTCGGACGCGCGGAGCACATATTTCGTGAAAAACGGAATAATTGCCGGAATCATCGCGAATGTGAACTGCACGAAGAAACTTCCGATAACGAACATAACGAACGCTTTGTTGGTGAACGTATATTTCAGCGATTGCTTCAGGCCAAGCTTCTCCCGCTCCACGGTCGTTTTCTCTTTGCTTGACGTCACCATAATAAGAAGGAACAAGAGCGCAACGCCGGCGAAGATTACGCCCATCGGGCCCCAGCCCATTCCGCTGTACAGCAGTGGTGGCAGCGCAACGCCGATAATCATGCCTACGATGCCGAGCATTTGGCGTGAAGCGGACACACTCGCGCGCTCCTTCATCGTTGTGAACATTTCCGGGAACAGCGCCGAGTAGTTGAGTACAACCATAACGAACAATATATCGTACACGAGTACAATAAATACGAAGTACCAGAATAACGTCATTCCTTCACCTATAGGAAACCAGATTGCGGTGAAGGCAGCGGCCAAAGGCACCATGCCGAACAGCATATACGGGATGCGTCTCCCCCAGCGCGAGGTCGTTCGATCGGACAGATGACCGAACAAGGGGTTCAGAACAGCGTTTACAATGCCGTGCACAACCATGGCCGCGCTTATGAGTCCAGGCTTCACGCCCAGCACGTCCACATAATAAAAAACGATGTAGGTCGCGAAAGCCTGCGCAATCAAATTTACCGACAAATTACCCGAACTGTAAGCTAGCTTCGTGCTTCTTAACCGACCACCCAACATGAACAACACGCTCCCGGATACGATTGAAAAATGACTGGAAATGACTTTATCTGTCACTTTTATATTAACGTACCGATCCTATTTATTCCAAGAAATAGTTTTAGAGCGTAAGCTATTATTCGATATTTTTCACCATTCTTCTGTATTGGCCTCCGCTGACGGTAATTATGCCGTCCTCAACGTAGTTAAGCTTTTTATAAAGCGCATAGGCACCTTCATTATAGGGCTCTACAATAAGCGACATTCTTCTGTAACCGGCATCCTTTCCCTTCTCCTCGAACGCAGCGAACAGCTCCTTAGCAATCCCCTGCCCTTGAAACTCTTCATCGACGGCAATCGAGTCCAAGTAATATTCTCCCTCCTTGGCCTCAACGACGATGGGGTCCGCTCCGGCATCGCCATGGATAAGAGCAATGCGCTCGGCAAAGGGCCGATCAAGCAGCTCCGCTCCATCACCCGGATAGCTGATTGCCATTCCCACAACATGTCCGTCCCTCGTATAGACGAGCACATGCTCATAKCTGATCCGATTGCCCTCTCTTCCGTAAAATTCAGCCAATATGCGCTTTGTCTCCGCATCGTCCTCCGTGCCCGCCAGCGTGTGGGCGATGTTGCCGATTGCCGCCAGCAGCAGCGGCATCACTTCATGCACATCCTCTTGAACAGCTTGTCTAATCATGTCGCGTCAGCTTCCTCTCTCTTTCGTTAGCTAGTCGAAATCTCATGCCATCTGCTATGATGGTCTATATATTTGTTGACGAAGGTGATTGATACATGAGTCTTACCTATTATTCTTACCCTATTGGGATTCAAAATAGTTCCATTCCCGTTGCCGACCGCGCAGAAGCCGATACGAGCGCTCGGCTCGTCGGCAGCAACGATGCGGATGCCGCCTTCTTCCGCGCGCTTGAGCGGCACGGCATCTTGCTCAACCGTCCGCAAATCGCCGCCGTGCGCCATGACACAGGCCCGGCGCTTACGCTCGCAGGCGCCGGCACAGGCAAGACGTCGGTGCTCGTCTGCCGCACCGCCTATCTAGTCGCGGTTCGCCACGTACAGCCCCAGCAGGTGCTGCTCATGACCTTCTCCAAGAAGGCCGCCGACGAAATGAAAGGTCGTATTCGTTCCTTGCCCGCCATTCCAGCGCAGACTGCAGGTGCTATTGAAGCGCGCACCTTCCATTCCTTCTGCCTCCAGCTGCTGCGCGGAAGGGGCTATCGGCAATCGATTCTAAGCGAGACAAGCCAGAAACTTGTCTTCTTCAAGCGGCTAATGCGTGAGCTTGCGCATACGCTCACGCGCGAATACGAGCCGGAGACGCTGCTTGCTCAGTTATCCTCCGTGAAGCTGCAGATGATCGATGTAAGCGAGCTGCCCGAATCAACCTCCGAGGAACGCGAGCTGAAGGTGCTCTTCACGAGATACGAGCTATGGAAGCAGGAAAGTGACCGTTTCGACTTCGACGACCTGCTGCTCGAAGCGTATCGCCTGCTATCAAGAGACAAATCGCTGCTTGCTTCCTTACAGCAGCGCTTCCACTATATCATGATCGACGAATTCCAGGATACGAACGAGGTTCAGTACGCTATTGTGAAGCTTCTTGCCGAAGGCCATCGCAATCTGATGGTCGTCGGCGATGATGATCAGACGATCTACTCGTTCAACGGCGCTCGCAACGACTATATCTTGAACTTCGAGCAGCAGTATCCGGGCGCGGCGACGATCGTGCTTGATATTAACTATCGCTCGACCGCCGCTATCGTCGGTCTTGGCAATGCGATTATTCGCCGCAACAAGCTGCGCAAGCCGAAGACGCTGCATGTCGTGAAGCCAAAGGGAGAGCCGCCCTCTTACGCCCGCGTTAAGACGACTCAGGAAGAAGCGAGTCTCATCGCGGATACCATAGCACAGCAGCAGGAGCAAGGCACTCGTTCCTTCAGCGACTTCGCCGTGCTCTACCGGACTGCCAGCAGCAGCCGGGCGCTCGTCGAGCAGCTTCTGCTTCGGCAACTGCCGTTCGTCGACTTCGGCGACGGCCAGCTATTCTACGACCATTCCGTAGTGAAGCCGCTCCTTGCCCATCTGCGGCTCGTGCTGGACCGCCGCAACTTCGACGCGATCGAGTCGATGCTCCAGACGCTGTATGTGAATCGCGAGCAAGCGATGGCGTTCATCTGGCATCAAGACAAAGAGCGGGCCAAGAAATGGCCGCTTATTCATCTGCTCGACTATCCCGCGTTAAAGGAATTTCAGAAGGAAAAGATCAAGGAACGCATCAAGCTGCTGAAGTCGTTAACCGAGCTGAGGCCGCAAGCCGCTATCGCGTTGCTGCGCCAATCCTTCTACGACCAATACCTCGAGACAGGTAAGCAAAGTGTTCTTACCGAACATAAGGAAGCGATTAAAGAGGTCGTAGACGAGCTCGAATCAGCCGCACAGGCGCATGAAACGATCGAAGCCTTCTTAACTTATATCGATGACATCACGGATAAGCACATCTCCGCTTCTCAACAGAAGAAGCAGCAGCAGCACGCTGCAACCAAAAGAAGCGCGATTTCACTTATGTCCATACATAAGTCGAAGGGGCTGGAGTTTCCAGCCGTCTTCCTCATCGGAGCATCGGAGGGTATCTTGCCTCATACGTCCGCATTAGCCGCCGATAAACGAAGCGATCGAAGCGCAGCGCAGACAGGCGACGATACGCGCGCCGAGGCGCTGGAGGAGGAGCGGCGGCTCGCTTATGTCGCAATCACGAGAGCTCAGGAGCAGCTCTATATCAGCTCTCCGGCCGTATACCACGGCAAGCCTGCCGAGCTGTCCCGATTCGTCTTGTCCGCCTTCCAGCCCTTGACGGAGGACCGAGCAATCAACGACGATCAGGAGCGCGGCGAATTGGCGCTCGCCTGGATGTGTACCAGCGACAGCTGCAAAGTATGGCAGCGAATCATTACGTACGAGGAAGCGCAGCCTGAGCAGCGCGAATGCCCGTTATGCAAGAGCCCGATGCGCAAAGGTCCGAAACGGCTTCCAACCTCCATTAATGTGTAATGATCACTTCATATGATCCGCAACGCAAAGCAATGCTCACAGCCAACTCGACATAAGGAGAATCCAATACAGCGATATGAATCTCATCCATGACAAACTCGCATCTTTCCTGCTGCTCGCCGATGCCGTTATTATCACGGACGGTCAGCACCGAATACTAGCGGTCAATTCCGCCTATGAACGCATTACCGGTTATGCTTCACATGAGATAACAGGCAAGAAAGCGAGCATTCTGCGCACCTCCTATACACCAAAGGAAACACATAACACGATGAAGACCGCCATCCATGCCGGACAACCATGGTCAGGCGTATTCACGAACCGTAAGCGCGATGGCGATCTGTGGCATTCCTCCATTACGATCACACCGATCGTTGTCGAAATGGACGATTATTTCGTTGGCGTCTTCCGGGAGCTTGAGCAATTGGAGAGCGGCCACTACTTGGCCGAGGAACGAATCTCATCTTTGCAAAGCTCTATGCTCAAGGTACTGGCGATCTCCTGTGAAATCCGCGATCCAGGCATTGAGCTACATCTCGTTCGTGTTCGCGAACTAACGGCCTCGCTTGCCGCCCATCACAATGAACGGCTGCAACTGCACTGGAGCAGCGAGATGATCGACCGAATTTCTCATGCCAGCATTTTGCACGACATCGGCAAGTCCGGCATTCCGGAAGGCATTTTATACAAGCCAGGTGCGCTCGCCTATTACGAACGGCAGATTGTGGAGATGCATACGCTGATCGGCCGAGATATCATTGATAAAATATATAACGAATTTCAAGACGAGCTGCTCKCCAATGAACTTGAAACAGGCAAAAACATTATTTTGTACCATCATGAGAAATGGGACGGCAGCGGCTATCCGCATCAACTCTCCGGCGAGGACATACCGATTGAAGCGCGTATCGTTAGCATCGTCGACGTGTTCGATGCCTTGACCAGCACACGGCCATATAAGGAAAAGTGGTCCGTCGAACGCGCCTTGCAGCTCATTCGCGAGGAGCGAGGCCGACACTTCGACCCGTCTCTCGTCGATTCATTCCTCGCGCTAATCGAACAGAAGGAACAACCTTCAACTTAAAGTAAAGGTAAAGGGCTGTTCCGGAAGGTCATTGAAGACCTTCTGGAACAGCCCTTATTGTTGCGCAGCGGATGATTACTCGCCAGCCGGAGGCGTGAACGAACGCTGTGCGAACTCGGCATCAAGCATATAGAACGCGTTGCTGTCTTTCTCAATGCGCTTCAGCTTGTGGATGATGTTGTCGAACAACGCTTCCTCTTCGACCTGCTCGTCGATGAACCACTTCAAGAAGTTGATCGTCGCATGCTCGCGATCGTTCATCGCAAGGTCAGACAGATCATAGAAGCGCTTCGTATTTTGCTGCTCGTGACCATAACCTGCTTCGAACGTGTCGAGAACGGATTTGTAGTCGTTATGCGGCTCACCAAGTGCCGAAATCGTCGCGCGACGTCCGCGGTCATTCAGAAACTTGTATATTTTCATTGCGTGAAAACGTTCTTCCTCAGCTTGTACAAGGAAAAAATTCGCAAAGCCTTCCAAGTTCTCTGCAGAGCAATACGCCGCCATTGCTAGGTATACATGGGCGGAGTAAAACTCAAAGTTCATCTGTTCATTTAATGCTTCTGCTAAATTGTCCTTCATTGGCGTAACGCACCTCTCTTCTCTAGATTGTACTTATTCTAACACATGCGGAGAAAGCTGTCGCCATCCTTTGGCAACAAATGCTAAAGAATGGCGACGGTCGATCTATTTAGCCGATCATTTTTTTGAGTCTCTTGTACAGTTGATCTGCCGATGGCGCGGTTATTGTTTTGGACTTAACGACAACGAAGCATTCAAGCTTGCATGTCTTGCAGTTGCCTAGACAATCGCTCTTCTTCTGCTTAATTTCAGGATACTTATCCTTCATCGCCTTATAGATCGGCTTCAGTCCGTGCCTGAAATTACGCTTGCAATACTTGATCTTCTTCATTTCATTAAGTCACCTCTCGCCACCGCGGTGTATTATCTCATCCTTATTAGATGATAATGATTATCACTACCGTTGTCAACAGCGAATATAAACTGCTTGGTTGGTTAGGCCGCTGCCAGCATAGACGCAGAGGCGAGAGACGACTCAGATCGCGATCTAAGCGCCTTGGTTCAGCAACAGCTCTATTCCTTTGTGGAGTTGTGGATCTTCAAGGTCAAGCTTCTCACGCAGCCGCTGCAGCAGCAGATAGCCGCTCTTATCGTTGAACTGTCCGCTCGACTCCAGCTGCTCTGCCTCTTGGAATTTCTTCATCGCAGCAGCCGTTTGCTTGTCATAGTAGCCTTCGGCGCCTGCCGGGCCGTATCCAAGCTCCTGCAAGACCTGTTGAAGCGTATGAACATCTTCTCCGTAGCTGCCTATCTTCATCTCCGTTCCGATGGCCAGCGGCCGCAGACTCGCATACGCAGGCAGAGCAACAACATGATCGGGTGTTACGCCCTTCTTATTGATCCAAGCCCCGCTAGGCGTCTTCCACTGGGCTTCGGTCAAGCTGAGGACTGAGCCGTCGGGAAATTGCTTGAACGTCTGAACGACGCCTTTGCCATACGTCTGCTGGCCAATAACGACTGCCCCCGCCGACTCCTTCAATGCGGCAGTCAGCACCTCGCTTGCGCTGGCCGACATTCCGTTCACGAGCACGGCGATTGGAATCGTCCATTCCTTCTCCTGGCTGGACTTGTACGTTATAATCTGGCGCTCGTCCTTGTAGACAACATTTAATATCACTTTGTCATCCGGAATAAGGATGTTCGCGATCTCAATCGTTGGCTTAAGCAGACCGCCGGGATTCGATCGAAGATCGAGCAACAGCCCCTTYAGCGGCTTGTCCTTCTGCAGCGCATCCAGCTCGGTCTTGAATTCCTCTGCCGTCATCTCCGCGAAACGGCTAATCGTTACATGCCCAATCCCGCCATCCAGCAGTTCTGACGTGACCGTATGCACCGGTATAGCTTCACGCTTCAATGATACTTCAATTGGCTTGGAATCGCTGCCGCGAACGACCTTCACTACAACAGTCGTCCCCTCTTCCCCTCTAACGAGAGCCAACAGCTCTTGGAACTCAATTCCCTTAACTGATTTCCCGTCAATCATAGCAATGATATCTCCGGGAAGCAGACCGCCTCGTTCTGCGGGAGCGCCTTTCGTCAAACTGCTAATCACAAATTGTCTTTCTTCGACGCGAATATCTGCCCCGATACCGTAGAATTGCCCCTCGTAGGATTGCGTATACGCCGTTCCCTTCTCTCCGGTCATATAACTTGAATACGGATCGTCCAGCGATGCAATCATGCCTTCGGCTGCTCCGTCCAGCAGTTGCTTCGGTTCCGCGCCGTTCAAGTAGTCGCTCATGACTCTGTCATACGATGCAGCAAATTGCTGGAAGCTCCTCTCTCTCAGCATCGGGTAACGGTTGCCCATAGATAGGAGTCCGATTGCAAACCCAATAGCAACGCATAATACCGCTCCCAATGCGCATAGCGCTATAAATCGTTGTTTCGCTGCAGTAGAGGTAAAAATGTTCATGTGATGTCTTCCCTTCAAGTTTATGTGAATAATCTGGTTTCTTAGGCGTTGAATGATAGGTCTATTTTCGATACAATCAAGGTTACCACGCGAACTATCCATATAGGAGTACAGAAAGAGAATAGAGAGGAGCTTTACCGCTATTATGTATAAGCTTATTGCAATTGATGTAGACGATACACTGTTGACCGACGAACTCGTCGTAACCGAAGGAACGAAGAGCGCCATGGCTGCTGCTATCGCACAAGGTGTAACGGTTACGCTCGCTACGGGCCGCATGTATTCTTCCGCCGTGAAGATCGCCAAGCAAGTTGAGCTCAATGTTCCTATTATTACGTATCAGGGAGCTCTCGTCAAAACGCTGCTCGACGGCACCGTTCTGTATGAGCGCAACGTACCTACCGATGCAGCGAAGGAGCTATACCAATTCGTGCAGGAAAACGGTCTTCATCTGCAGCTGTACGTTAATGATGAGCTGTACGGCACGGAGGACAACGACAAAATCAAAGCTTACTCCAAGCTATCCAACATTCCATATAAAATCGAGCCCGACTTCGATAAACTAATCGGTCAGCCGCTTAACAAAATGCTCATCATCGACGATCCCGCGAAACTCGACGTCATTGCCGAGCAGCTTCGCCCTCTAATCGGCGACCGCGTTCACATTACAAAATCGAAGGCACATTATTTGGAGTTTATGCATAAGGAGGGCACGAAAGGTCATGCCCTTCGGTTCATGGCCGAACATCTTGGCTGCTCAATGGATCAAACGATCGCTATGGGCGACGCATGGAACGATAATGAGATGGTTTCCGCTGCCGGACTTGGCGTCGCTATGGGCAATGCCATTGGCTCATTGAAAGAAATCGCCGACTACGTCACTCTGTCGAATAACGAAGAGGGCGTACGACATGTCATCGAGAAATTCGTTCTGAATGCCGAATAACGGTTAAATTACAAAAAAAGAGTGGCTGACGGGTGTCATGCATCCCGTCAGCCACTTCAATTATAAGCTTAATAATAGCTATTCATCCTATAGAACGGAGGCTTTACCACATATGAACTGTCCAATCTGCGGTCAAACCAATCATTGCGGCGTCGAATCAGAACCCTCGAGCCAAAGCGGCAGCGCCTGCTGGTGCTTCCAAGCGTCCATCCCTGCTGAACTGATCGCGCTTGTTCCTCCCGAACAGCGAGGAAAGTCATGCATCTGCCAGAACTGCGTCAAAGCTTATCACGAATCAAATAAAGAAAGCTCGGCATAAGAGCGCTGCGGCTTGAAGAACGACTCTTCAACGTCATTAGCCGATAACGGCTTGCTGAAGTAGTAGCCTTGAATTTTCTGGCAATCTTTGTCCCTCAATATGTCCAGCTGATCCTTCGTCTCAATGCCTTCCGCGATAACTTCCATATTCATGTTCTGAGCCATAGCGATAATAGTCGCGACGATCGCTTGATCGTTGCCGCTGTGGGTAATGTCGCGAATGAAAGAACGATCAATCTTAAGCTTGTGGATCGGGAACATTTTCAGATAGCTCAAGGAGCTGTAGCCTGTCCCGAAGTCATCCAGACTGATTCGAACGCCGTATTCATTCAGTCGCTTCAAGATATCCGCCGACAACGCTGCGTCCATCATCATGCTCTCCGTAATCTCCAGCTCCAGAAATTTGGGCTCTAGACCGACATCATCCAATATCGCTTTGATATATCCTGCCAAATCAGGCTGATGGAATTGCTGCGATGACAGATTGACTGCTACCGGAATGAGCGGGCCGCCTGCCAAATGCCATTCGCGCATCTGCCTGCACGCTTCGCGCAGCACCCAAGTGCCGATCTCGTATATGATGCCCGTCTCTTCCGCAATCGGAATGAACGTTCCCGGCGATAACAGCCCTCTGTCTTTATGATTCCAGCGAACAAGCGCTTCAACACCGATCATTTCGTTGTCGGACGTTCTAATTTGCGGCTGATAGTGAAGCAGCAGCTCGCCATTATCCACCGCTTTGCGCAGGTCGCCCTCCAGCTCGATCTTCTGCTGCAGCTTGTCATCCAGCTCTCGGGAGAAAAACATAAAGCCGTTTTTCCCTTTTCTCTTCACTTCGTACATGGCCGTATCCGCGTTCTTAAGCAGCTCGGTAGCATCATGTCCATGCTGAGGGAACAAAGATATGCCGATACTTGCCGACACGTAGAAGTCGTTGTCCTTAAGCCTATAAGGAATCTGAATCGAGTTAATGATCTTCTCTGCGAGCTCAACGATCTCCGACTCATCCGGGCAGTTGCGGCATAGAATCGTGAATTCATCGCCCCCCATGCGGGCTAACATCACGTTCTGACCCTCCAAGCTTGTCTGAATGCGTGTCGTCAATTCTTGCAAGAAGAGATCGCCATACGTATGCCCCAACGAATCATTTATCATTTTGAATCGATCAATATCCAGCACCATTACAGCGAACGGCAGACGGCTTGCATTTCTAGCTTCAATCCATTCGTTGATCGCTTGATTGAACTTCCTTCGGTTCGGCAAGCCCGTCAGCTCATCGTGATACGCAAGATGATGAATTCGCTGCTCCGCCAGCTTCTCGTCCGTAATATCTTTGAAAATAATGTAGCTGCCCGCCACGTTGCCCTCGATAATGACCGGAACATTCGTTACCGATAATAAAATGACCTGACCGTTTCGAATAAGCGTCGTTTCATGAGTCGTGCGCATCCCCTTGAACGCATTAACGAACATATCCGTCGTCTTAGCGCGATCCGGCTCAGCGATAACTTTGGCAAGCTCGGAAATCGGTTTTCCCAGCACCTGAATATCTGTCAGCCCCGTAATGTGGAGCGCCGCTTCATTATAACTAATGACGCGGTGGTTCAGGTCGACCGACACAATGCCGTCGAGATTATTATCGTAGAGCGACTTATACCATTTCTCGCTTTCCTCTAGGGCCGTATCCTTAATGTTCAACCGCTTGGACATAACGATTCCGAATAACGACAACCCCAGCGTGAACAGCGTCCCGCCTACGATTAGATAAGCAAGTAGCTTCTGATCAAGGATGAGCCCAATCGAGAACGGAGTTCTGTTATTCGGATGGAAGTTTGTAGCGAACATGCCCGTATAATGCATGCCCACAATCGCCGCACCCATAATGACACCGCTGCCCAGCTTCTTCCACCCTGCATTGCTCTCCTTGCCCCCGCGAAAATAAAACGATAGCCACAGCGCCGCAATCGATGCCACTATCGCAATGACGATCGATAATGTAAACATGAGCGGATCGTAAGATAAGTCAACTAATATGGCCGACATTCCGACATAGTGCATTGTCGATATGCCTGTTGCAAGCAATAATCCGCCCGTTAGCAGTTGGCGAATCGTTAACTGATTGCGGCCAACCACGTAGAGCGCAATGAATGCCGCCGCAATCGCCGCTATGACAGAGGCGAACACAATAACAATGTCGTATCTAATTGTGATAGGCAGCGAATAAGCAAGCATGCCGACAAAGTGCATCGACCATATGCCGCTGCCCATAATGGCTGCGCCGAATGACAGCCAACCGAGCCTGCTGCTGCCCTTCGCATTGCTGACTCGGCCTGCCAGATCAAGTGCTGTATAGGAAGCAGCAACCGCTATTATGTAAGAGAAAATAACGAGTAAACTGTCGTAAGATCCATGTATATGTTCCATCGTTTGCCCTCATTTCGGTTAAGTCGAAAACTATCAAACTGCTGTCGAAATCTAGCGAATGATCAGGACTTAAGACCTCTATACAGTATACATGATTAGAAACATTCCAGTATAGGTATTCTTTTCATCTTTGGACAAATCTGTCCTTCTCGCGAACGAAATGCGCCGAGCTCCTACAACCCCGCCCGGCGCACACTCCTACAATATAATTCTAAGTTACAATACGGCTGCGATTCCGCCATCAATGTTAACCGACGTTCCGGTTACGAAGGATGCGGCATCTGATACGAGAAAGGCGATGACGCTCGCGGCCTCGCTCGCTTCGCCGATACGGCCAAGCGGAATACGATGCTTCGGATCTGCGGCGAATTGCTCCCACGACTGCTCAGGCGCCGTGCTTCGCCACATTCGCTCGATCTGCTCACTGCGAATAAGTCCGATACATACAGCATTAACGCGAATGTTATCCGAGGCAAGGTCTTTGCTCATCGCTTTCGTCAGGGCCAGTCCCGCCGCGCGGCTYACAGACGTCGGCAGCGACGAGGCTCCTGGCGTCTTGCCTCCGACCGCCGTTACGTTCACGATAGCTCCGCGTCCGGATGCACGCAAGTGAGGCAGCGCTTCACGAGCAAAGTGAATCGCTCCGAACAGCTTCAGATCGAGATCGGACGTCCAAGCTTCCGTGCCGACATCGGCGAACGGACGCGCTGCTGACGTGCCCGCATTATTGACGAGAATATCCACTCTCCCGAATGTGTCGACCGTTCTTGCTACCGCATGCGCCGCAGCTTCCGGCTGCGAGACGTCAGCGCTGATCGTAAGCACCTTCTTGCCCGTCTTAGCAAAGATTTCTTCTGCTGCGGCGTCTAAACCGATGGGGTCTCTTGCAACAATAGCAACCTCTGCTCCCTCCGAGGCAAGCAGCATTGCAGTTGCAAATCCAATTCCTTTGCTGCCGCCGGTAACGATTGCGGTCTTCCCTTTAAAGCCAAGTTCCATAGCTTCTCCTCCTTAACTTTCCTTTTTCTAGTGTAACAACCAGGCATAAATATGCAACGCCGCATGACGAAACGAATGAAAGGCTGAGACTCTGCGAAGAGTACTCAGCCTTTCCAGCCCCTACTATGTGCATGAATATTGTTTACGAAACGGCTTTGCCTGTTTTCTTGCAAGCGCCGTTGCTGTTTTTGCATTTCTTGTAGGTGCCCGTAAAATCTAAACGGTGGTCGGACACTTTGAAGCCGAATTCGCGTTCGATTCGCTCCTCGATTTCCGTCAGCCAGTCTTCCTTGATTTCCTGCAGCGCGCCGCATACTTCACAGATCAAATGATGATGCATATGCTCGCTGTCCGCATCGCGCAAGTCGTAGCGGGCTACGCCGTCGCCGAAGTTCATTTTTTCAACAATATGAAGCTCTGCAAGCAGTTCTAGCGTCCGGTATACGGTAGCAAGGCCTATGTCTGGATAGGTTGCCTTCACGAGCATGAATACGCCCTCTGCGCTCAGATGGTCTTCTTCATGCTCCAGCAATACCCGCAATATAATTTCGCGTTGAGTCGTTAACTTATATCCTTTCGCCATCAAATGACGATTGATTTTATCGATTTCCGCTGTGACGTTCAACATAAACAGGATACCTCCTCTTATTACATCTAGCCAAGCAGATATAGATGCCGCCTAACTCTTGTCCTGACTCCTAGCTTAGTTTTTTAGAATTATTATAATCTAATCGTAATACAAATTACCGAAATTCGCAAACATTATTGCATTATCGTGCTTACGGATATGGCCTGCGTCCCATGAACCCTTCGTTCCAGCCGTGGTAGTGCGATATTTGCTCCTCCCCTTGCTTCCAGCATAGCAGAACTTCCTTCCCTTCCAGTATGGCTGGAAAATCCAATAAGCCTGGAGAAATCGACTTTATTAGTACGCCCATGCGAGTGAAATTGCTTATCTGAAGCTCGGCTTCCATTCGCATGAAATCAAGCTGGCTCTCCTGTTCAAAATAAGGGTCTGTCATCGTTCCGCGCGTACCGGGAGACAGCTTGTGCTTCGCTTTAATCGTCTGCAATTCCAAGTAACGGTCATCAATATCGTCAATGAGCACCTGAAGCTTATAAAGCTCTTGCTTTAATTCAGGCAGCAGCACATTCGCTTCATCGATCGTAAATAATTTCATATCCACTTGCGTACTCTCCTTCTTAGATAAGCTTTACGAATGCGATAATCACATACGCAGCAGGTATTATGAGCAGTTGAGCGAGCAACGTTCCGAAGAAGCGAGATACCATAAGCAGCGTATATATTTTGCCTAATTGATTTCTTGCGTCCTCATCCTTCGTTGCCTTGTCCATAATGAGCCCCAATTGCGGATCGATAAATATAGTTAGCAGCACCGTCGCGATCCCGTTAATAATGCCCGACGTTTGTGAAGCAGTCGTGCTTATTGCAGGCGCGAGATGGGCTGCGTATAACGCAGATATAACACCAACCGTATAGAAGGCCGTGACGGCAATGTTGAGAAAAATAAACCGCTTCGGAATGCCCAAGTAGCGGAAAGATTTCAGCCGAATGCGCGGTCTTCTAATATAACGCTTCGCATTCTTCAACTGTCCGAGCGTAACGCTGGACAGCAGCTTAGGTATCGAGCCGGTCAGTTCCAGCCGAGCAATAATTCTTCCGCATAGCGGAACGAACGTCGGAAACAACGCTATCGCAATTAACGTTCCTATGGAGGCTGCAAACAATACGATCCGAAAGTAGCCGAGTAAGTCGAAGCTTGCATCTGCCCTCGCATGATCGACGAATTTGCCAGTCATCGGGGATTGCAGCATGTTGGCTGTTCGCGATATAAGTACGATAATGCCCGTCAAGGATAGCGCTACCGCGATCTTATTCATTTTAACACCCGCATAGCGAACCGAATATGACAAAGTTTCGGCAGCATGAATGATAATCGTTAAAATAACGACAAAAATGAGACTGTGAACCATCCACTCAACTCCGTTATCACGCACTGCTGCGCAATTTTGAATAACAGCAATGTATTATTATTCGCTTAGATGGATTAAATTCCCTTTCCAATCATTATAAAAAAGGCGACCAGCAGAAAAAAAGGAGAATGCCTCAATTGCCGATCGGCTATTGAAACTCTCCTCTAGCTAGTTCTATAGGTTTCGCTCTGCTCCGCCAATCATTTGATCTCGATCGCAAACGCAGCCGAAGTGTCCCCTTTGGTCAGTATGCTATTGCTGCTAGCATCATTCGATAAGATCGTTTCGGCATACTTCCGTATCACCTCTTTGCTCTAGTAGACGGCCTTATGAATCGGAAGGTTGCAGCAAGTAACGGCAAAGAAAAGAAACCTCCGCTCGAAGCGCCGTCATTCTGGACGAAGCGCTTCGAGCGGAGGTTCCCTGTTCATTTCAACTTAATGGTATGACTTATAAATCTGCCAGAACCTGATACCAGACGCCCTTCTTCGAATACAGCGTCTTTCTCACTTCGTCCCAGCCGCCGAGATACGAAACGTCGAACAGTCCTTCTGGAACGATGAATCGGTCAGCCGTGTCAGCGGCGACCGCCTCGTTCACCGGACGGAAGCCGTAATCCGCAAAAACCTGCTGAGCATCATCGCCGTGCAAGTAAGCAATGAACGCTTCGGCAAGCTCGCGCGTACCGTGCTTATCGGCGTTCTTATCGACGACCGCAGCCGGGTTCTCAATGAGTATCGTGCTGGACGGAATGACGATATCGTAGTTGACGCCTTGCTTAATCCGCGATAACAGCTCATTCTCGTAGGTCACGATGACATCGCCGACTCCATATTCGAAGGCCGCCATGGAGGCCCGCCCGCTCTTATCAAGCGACTCCACATTCTCATGCACCGACTTCAAGAAGCTCTTCGCATACTCCGGGTCCTTCGAGCCTGTTTCCTGCTCAGACTTCTTGAGCCCGGCTCCATAGATCGCATTAATATCCCATTGCGCGCCGCCGGACGTCTTCGGATTCGGATACAGCACCTTAACGCCGCTCTTGATGATGTCGTCCCAATCCTGAATGCCTAACGGGTTTCCTTCGCGCGTACCCATAACGACAATGGAATTCGTAATCACGCCGCCATTGCTCTGCTTCTTCCAATCCTCCGTAATAAACCCGGCATTTGCGATCTTGTCGAGATCGCCTTCCATAGCCATAATCGCAACATCCGCCTCGAAGCCGCCTGCGATCGCACGCGCCTGAGTACCTGATGCTTCATAGGATTCCTGGAAGGATACCTTTTGGCCGGTCTTCTCCAGCCAGTACGCTTGAAACTCCGGAAGAATATCTCCGAAGGCGTCCTTAACAACCGAATATGCACCGATTACAAGCGTTACATCGCCGTCTTGTACGGAAGATTCAGCGGGGGGATCRTTAGTTCCGCTGCTGCAGCCTGCTATCACTAGCAGCGCTGCAGCCAGCAGTATAGCGATCAAGCGCTGGCTTGTTGTCAGGTATAATTTCATGTTCGCATACAACTCTTTCTGCTAAGATGAAAGGCTAGTTCGTCTAGACCCCAAGTTAAATATGGATTGGCATCGGATCAACCTTCAGCTTGTTCTCTTCAATCCAGCTTTGATTGTCATTGAACAAATACGCACGATGGACGAGGATGCTAACTTCGTCGCCCGGATGCAGAACTTCCTTCTCCAACGAGCGGTACGTAATCAGCTTCGTATCGCCTACCTCCAGCTCAACCATCCATTCACTGCCGCGGAAGTGAATGTGCTTCACTTTGCCTTCCATTGCGGCGGAAGCGAGTCTAATCTCGCCCGGCTTGCCGATCTCGATATATTCAGGTCGGATAAGCGCCTTCGTGCCGGCGACCTTGCTCGCGTCCTCGAAACCTTTGAGCTTCGCAACATTTTCAACGATGGTCGACTCGCCGATGAAGCTGGCAACAAAAGGTGTCTGCGGATTTTTGTAAATTTCCCATGGCGTACCCTTCTGCTCAAGCTTGCCCTTGCTAATAATCATAATTTCATCCGCAACTTCAATGGCTTCTTCTTGGTCATGCGTTACGAAGATCGAAGTAATGCCGACACGCTCGATCATTTCCTTCAGCCATGTACGAAGCTCCGTACGGATCTTGGCATCGATTGCCGCGAAAGGCTCATCGAGCAGCAGCAACTGAGGCTCAGGCGCCAGCGCGCGAGCGAACGCAACACGCTGCCGTTGACCACCAGATAGCTGATGCGCATAACGATGCTCGAAACCTTTGAGACCGGTCAGCTCGACCAGCGTCATTACGCGCTCGCGAATTTGCTCCTTCGACTGCTTCTTTACTTTAAGGCCGAACGCGATATTATCATATACCGTCATGTGTTTGAACAATGCATAGTTTTGGAATACGAAGCCAATGCCGCGCTCCTGTGGAGGCAGATCATTGACGCGCTTGCCATGGAACAGGATGTCGCCGGAGGAAGGCGTCTCAAGTCCTGCCAGCATGCGCAGAATCGACGTTTTGCCGCCGCCGCTCGGTCCTAGCAAAYCGATGAGATGTCCTTTTTCAATCTCGAAGCTAACATTTTGCACGGCGTGAAAATCGCCAAAGCTCTTATCAAGATTACGCACTTCAATATGCATGGATCAGTGCACTTCCTTTCGTTTTTTCGCCCATTCCATCAATAGCAGCAGTCCTACAGAGAAGGCCGCAAGCACAAGCGCGATGCCATTGGCGGCAACAACGTTGAAATTTTCAACATCCTGATAGACGAGCGTAGTAGCGGTTTGCGTTTTGTTCATAATGTTGMCCGAGACGACCAATACAGCGCCGAATTCGCCAAGCGACCGCGCTACAGTAAGCACGATGCCATAGATGACACCCCAGCGAATAGCGGGCCAGGTTACCTTCCAAAATGTATACCATGAGTATGCCCCTAGAGTCGAGGCCGCCTCTTCCTGCTGTGAGCCGATTTCCTGCAGCACGGGCATGACCTCACGCACCATTAACGGGAATGTAACGAATAGCGTGGCAAGCACCATACCCGGCAGCGCATATACAATCTTGACTCCTGCGTCCTCGAACAAGGTACCTAGGACAGTGTTAGGGCCAAGAATGAGAACGATCATTAAGCCGCCGATAACCGGCGAAACCGCGAACGGTAAATCAACGATACTGTTAAGCAGACGCTTCATCCGTTTGCCGATCCATTCCGCACGTACGAGGTACAACGCCAGCATAATGCCGAATACCGTGTTAAGCGCCGTAACGATAACTACAATAATTCCCGTCATCATTAAGGCATGCAGCGATTGCTTCCGGCTAATGCCTTCGATGAAGCCGCTCCACCCATCTGCCCACGATCCAGTAAAAATCTTCACCAGCGGGGCGATAAGCAGCAGTGCAAATACCATATAAGTTAGCGTAATCCATAGCCTTCTCATCGTCATTGTCCCGTCCTCCTTGCTTGAATGAGGTTAACGGTCCAAAGAATGAGGAAGGACAGCGTCAGCAGCATGACGGATATAGCCGCCGCGCCTTGCGGATTGTCGCTCTCGATTTCTCCAAAAATATATACCGATGCAATAAGCGTCTTCCCTGGAATATTGCCAGCTACGAGTACGACTGCGCCGAATTCGGCCAGTGCGCGGGAGAAAGCCAGCATGGCTCCGCTTAATATACCCGGCAGCATCGAAGGAAAGATAACGCTGAAGAACGTCTTGGCGCGAGATGCGCCCAGCATATAAGCCGCTTCCTCTTCCGACTTATCCAGCTCCTCAAGCAGCGGCTGGATCGCCCGGATAACGAATGGGAAGGTCACGAACAGCATCGCAACAACGATCGCCGGTTCATGAAAAACAATTTCGATGCCCAGCTTGCCAGCCAAGCCTCCAACAAGACTTCCCGGACCAAGCAGCAGCAAAATCATCAGCCCGCCTACTGCTGTAGGCAATGCAAACGGCAAATCGACCAGGCTGTTAAGCAGTCTGCGCCCCGGAAACCGGTAGCGGATCAGCACCCAGCCGATCATTGTTCCTAGAAACACATTCATAATAGTAGCAATTACCGAAAGCTTGATCGTCAGAAGAACGGCTTTCAAAGCTAACGGGTCGGAGACGCTTTCCCAAAAAGGAAGCCAGCCCAGTGAGAACGACTGCGTATAAATTCCGACAATAGGCAACACGATAAGGATAACAAAGTAAAGCATAATGGCGCTCCGAAAACCAAAGCTCCATCCTTTTCCGCGAAACATGGCATTCACTGTGACTTAACCTCCAGACCATCGGTTCGTACCGTAGGTGTAGCAAAGCAAAAAACATAATTCCTATTAAGTTACTAGGTATTAATAATGTAGCATCCTATGAAGGTCGCAGTCAATGGTTTATTAACATTTTCTGATCAAATTCATTTCAAAAATTTATAGCTACAGATGTAATAAAAGGAGYAGAGGCGACAAGCTGCCGCCAATGCTCCTTCCCTATGTTATTCGCCTTCAATGAAGTACAAGCTTTCACCTTCGCTGATTGCGGCCTGACCTTGCGTCAGATCGGTCATCCAAGCAATGAACGCTTCAGCTTCATGCTCCTCCGGCAGACAGCGGACGATGACGCGATCGGTAAAGTCCGTTCCTCCGACTCGGGTCCCTCGGCCGTGCAGCTCGTTCTCGAGCTTGCCGTACCAAGTATAATCGACATCGACGAAAACTTCCCGGTGCAGCACATATACGATTTCCTCGGCAGCCTCGATACCCGCTACCGCGCCATCCGTATAAGCGCGGACCAGTCCGCCCGCGCCGAGCATAATGCCTCCAAAGTAACGAGTGACGACCACAGCTACATTTTTGAGACCTTTGTTCTTAATGACTTCGAGGATTGGCTTGCCTGCCGTTCCGCTAGGCTCGCCGTCGTCGGACGCCTTCTGATGCTGATCGCGCTCGCCGACCATATAGGCTGAGCAGTTATGAGTGGCTTGCCGATGCAGCCGCTTGATCTCATCAATGAAGGCGATCGCGTCCTCCTCCGTCTCCACCGGCTTCGCATGGCCGATGAAACGGGATTTCTTAATAACGATCTCCGCGCTTGCTTCCCGTCTGACCGTCCGATAGTTGTTCAGCATAGGCTAAACTCCTCGCTGCAGCCGATTACAGGCGCGCTTCAAGCTCCGCTTTTTCTTTCTCGAAGCCCGGCTTGCCGAGCAACGCGAACATATTTTTCTTGTATGCTTCAACGCCCGGTTGGTCGAAAGGATTCACGCCGAGCAAGTAGCCGCTGATGCCGCACGCTTTCTCGAAGAAGTATACGAGGTATCCGAACGAATAAGGCGTCATGTCCGCAATGTTCACGATCAGGTTAGGCACTTGACCGTCCGTATGAGCAAGCAGCGTTCCTTCGAATGCTTTCTTGTTAACGAAGTCCATCGTCTTGCCTGTCAAGAAGTTAAGACCGTCAAGATCTTCGGAATCATGCTCGATCGTAATTTGTTCGGYAACTTCATTCACCTGGATCACCGTCTCGAAAATATTGCGGTTGCCTTCTTGAATGAATTGACCCATCGAATGCAGATCCGTCGAGAAATCAACGGCAGCTGGGAAGATACCTTTGTAGTCTTTGCCTTCGCTCTCGCCGAACAGCTGCTTCCACCATTCCGATACGAAGTGAAGCGCCGGCTCGTAGTTAACGAGAATTTCCGTCGCTTTGCCTTTGCGGTAGAGCGCGTTGCGAGCTGCGGCATATTGGTAAGCCTCGTTCTCTGCGAGGTTCGGATTGGCATATTCTTTGGATGCGTCGGCAGCGCCTTGCATCATGGCGTCGATGTCGATGCCGGCTGCAGCGATCGGCAGCAAACCAACTGCTGTCAGAACGGAGTAGCGGCCGCCTACGTCGTCAGGAATGACGAACGATTCATAGCCCTCTTCATTGGACAGCTTCTTCAGAGCGCCCTTGGATGTGTCAGTCGTCGCGTAAATACGTTTGCGAGCTGCTTCCTTGCCGTACTTCTTCTCAAGCGCAGCGCGGAATACGCGGAATGCGATAGCAGGCTCCGTAGTCGTTCCGGACTTGGAGATGACGTTGATCGACCAGTCGCGGCCTTCAACAAGCTGCAGCAGGTGCGTCACGTAGTTGGAGCTGATGTTGTTGCCTGCGAACAGGATTTGGGGCCTCTTGCGCTCTTCCTTCGGCAAAATATTATAGAACGAATGCGACAACATCTCGATCGCCGCGCGCGCGCCAAGGTAAGAACCGCCGATGCCGATAACGATTAGCACTTCGGAGTCGGATTTGATTTTGTCTGCCGCTTGCTTAATGCGAGCGAACTCTTCTTTATTATAATTGGTCGGAAGATCGATCCAGCCCAAATAATCCGAGCCTGCTCCCGTACCGTTATGTAATTGGTCATGTGCGAGGCGTACCGCGCCCGCCAGGTTATCAAGCTCGTTCTGACCGACGAAAGTCAGCGCTTTGCTGTAGTCAAACTTTACTGTTTTGCTCATGGAAATTGAGACCTCCTAGGTTTTGGTCAAGCATGTACACAAACCGTGTTTATGATAACATTAATTCAACTTAGCCTCTAGAATATCGGATTTACCATATAAAAACAAGCTCGCAAACCATGAAAACTTTTCGAAGTAGATGTATAATTGATCAGAAAAGTCTATTTTGGAGCGGAGGAAATCATCATGAAAAAAATCGGATTTATCGGGTTAGGCGTAATGGGTATCGGTATGGCAGCGAATTTGCTGCGCAAAGGCCATCAAGTGAGCGTATATAACCGTACGCCAGGCAAAGCAGGAGAACTCACCCTGCTTGGCGCAACCGAGCTTAGCTCTCCTTACGAAGTAACGGCTGCTTCGGATATCGTTATTACGATGATCAGCAACGACGATGCGATTCGGCAAGTATACTGGGGCGAGAGCGGCGTATTCGCAGCCGTACGCAGCGGTATGACGCTGATTGACAGCAGCACCATTTCGCCAACGCTGGCATTGGAGCTTGCGGCAACTGCCGAAGGTCTTGGAGCGAGCTTCCTGGATGCTCCGGTAACGGGCAGCAAACCGGCAGCCGAAGGCGGCACGCTCGTATTTATGGTTGGCGGAGCGGAAGAGACTTTAGCGGGCGTAGAAGACATCCTGCTCGCTATGGGACGCAAAGTCATCCCGATGGGGGCAAGCGGCAGCGGCGCAACCGCTAAGCTGGCTCATAATACAATCGTCGGCATCAATGCAGTCGCGCTTGTCGAAGGTATGGCTATTGCTTCCAAAGGCGGCATTGACGGAGCAGCGTTCATCGAGCTCGTGCAGTCGGGCGGCGCGGYGAGCCGTACAGCGGAGTTGAAAGGTCCAAAAATTCTTGAGGACAACTACGATGTACAATTTTCGCTGGAGCTTATGCTGAAGGATCTGCGGTTGTCGTCGGTATTGTCGGACAGCCTTAAAGTGCCTACGCCGATGCTGGAAGCAGCGAAGAGCTTATTCCAAGTCGGCGACTCCATGGGTCTTGGCGCACTCGACATGGCTAGCGTGGGCAAAGCCTACGAGCAGTGGATCGGACGCAAGCTGAACGGCCGCGACTAAACTAAATAGATAGAAGGGGCTGCCATCGGTCGTATTATCGACCAATAGCAGCCCCTTTTTGGTGCGTTAAGCGTAATATGGCGAGATCATCAGGTATACGACAACCCCGGTGAAGCTTACGTACAGCCAGATCGGCATCGTCCATCTTGCGATTTTGCGATGTTTCTCTACCTGCATCGACAGCCCTCTTACGACTGACATGAGAGCAAGCGGCACGACTACGATTGCGAGCACGATATGCGTCAGCAGGACGAAGAAGTAGATCGAGCGAAGAATGCCTTCGCCGCCGTATTTGGTCGATTCCGTCAAGTAATGGTACGTCACGTAAGAGACCAAGAACAGCGTCGTCGAGCCGAACGCGGCGAAGATGAACGCTTTGTGCATCCGAACGTTTTTCTTAAGAATAGCTGTCAAGGCAACGACAAGCGCTATGAAGGTGAAGCAATTGAAGATCGCATTCAGCAGCGGCAATATCGTCACGTCGAAATGCACTTCGCCGTCGTAAGCCGGCAAGAAGAACAGCACGGCGATGATAGCGACAAGCACAACTGATAAGATCGCGATAAGCGGTGTATAGTTTTTTTGTTTCATGTAAAGTAAGCCTCCTAGCCAGTATGCTGTTTCCATTAACTTTATCCGATTAGAAGGGCGGAAACAATTCGATTGCGGCGTTCTTTGTAACGAAAAATCGAATTTTGCGACAATACAGGTTAGTAAACGAGAAAGAGGGCCGTACGCTTAAGCGTACAGCCCTCTTTCTTGTATGACTTTGACTTACTCGTAGATGTACGAGCAGCAGTAGTCGGATACCGTTGCAACTTGAAGCTTGAACTTCGTGTTCGCAGGTACGGTGAATTCGCCTTCGCCTTGAATGTGAAGCCATTCCGTTTCGCCCGGAAGCAGCACTTTCAGATCGCCGGCAAGGATTTCCATAATCTCAACGCAGTCCGTTCCGAACTCGTAATCGCCTGGCAGCATAATGCCAAGCGTTTTTTTCGTTCCGTCAGGGAACACGACTACGCGGCTTGTTACTTTGCCGTCAAAATAAACGTTCGCTTTTTTGACGACTGTTACATTTTCGAATTGGGACATCGTAATTGTAAGCTCCTTTATCTATCGAATGCTAAAGCGCGGAAGCCGCTATTACAGCAAAGCTTTTACTTTGCTAACGACGTTCTCGACTGTGAAGCCRTACTCTTTGATTACGCGGTCGCCAGGAGCCGATGCGCCGAAACGATCGATCGCAAGGATGTCGCCTTGATCGCCTGTGTAACGCTCCCAGCCGAACGGATGAGCCATTTCGATGGCAAGACGCGCTTTAACGTCAGGAAGCAATACCGAGTTTTTGTACTCTTTGGATTGCTTCTCGAACAGATTCCAGCTCGGCATGCTGATAACACGAACTTGAATGCCTTCCTCGGCAAGCGCCTTCTGAGCAGCTACTGCCAGTTGARCCTCGGAACCTGTCGCAAGGATTTGAGCTTGCGGCTTGCCGTTTGCAGCGTCGGATACGACGTAAGCGCCACGGCTTAGGTTCTCGCGAACATTGTCAACCGTACCTTCAAGGATCGGCAAGTTTTGGCGAGTCAGAACGAGTGCCACTGGACCGTCCGTGTTTTCCGTTGCATAAGCCCATGCTGCAGAAGTTTCGTTCGCGTCAGCCGGACGGATAACCGTAAGGTCAGGGATGATACGGATCGAAGCAAGTTGCTCGATCGGCTCATGCGTAGGGCCGTCTTCGCCGACAGCGATACTGTCATGCGTAAGCACGTATACGACAGGAAGCTTCATGATAGCCGCAAGGCGGATAGCCGGACGCAGGTAGTCGGTGAATACGAAGAACGTACCGCCGAATACTTTCAGACCGCTATGCAGCGCAATACCGTTCATTGCTGCAGCCATACCGAATTCACGAACGCCGAAGTAGATGTTGCGGCCGTCGTAGCTGCCTGGCTTGAATTGCGTCAAGCCTTTCAAGTGAGTCATCGTCGAGCTCTCAAGGTCAGCCGAACCGCCAACCAAGTTAGGCACGTTAGCCGCAAGACCGTTCAACGCGTTGCCGGAAGCGACGCGAGTCGATACTGGCTTGTCTTCTGTCGTGTATACAGGAAGCGCAGCGTCCCAGCCCTCAGGCAGTTCGCCTGCGATCGCTGTCTCGAATTGAGCAGCAAGCTCTGGGAAAGCTTGTTTGTATGCAGCGAAAGCAGCGTCCCAAGCAGCGTTAGCTTTCTCGCCGTTTGCTTTCACTTCTGCGAAGTGTGCGCGAACTTCGTCAGGCACGTGGAATTGGTGTTCGTCGTTCCAGCCGTAAGCTTGCTTCGTCAGCTTCGTCTCGTCAGCGCCAAGCGGGGAACCGTGAGGACCTGCATGGCCGCCTTTGCCGCCTTTGTTCGGGCTGCCGTAGCCGATAACCGTTTTAACTTCGATCAAAGTCGGCTTGGAAAGATCGGCTTGCGCCTCTGCAACCGCTTTGGACAATGCGCCCAGATCGTTGCCGTCTTCAACGCGAAGAACTTGCCAGCCGTAGCCTTCGAAGCGCTTCTGAACGCTCTCCGAATAGGACAGGTTCAATTCACCGTCAAGGGAAATATCGTTCGAATCATAGAGAACAACCAATTTGCCAAGACCAAGGTGGCCAGCGAACGATGCTGCTTCATGGGAGATGCCTTCCATCAAGTCGCCGTCGCCGCAAATGGAGTATGTGAAGTGGTTAATTACGTTATGACCTTCTTTATTGTAAGTAGCTGCAAGCTGAGCTTCAGCCATTGCCATACCAACAGCCATTGCGATACCTTGTCCAAGCGGTCCTGTCGTAGCGTCTACGCCAGCTGTGTGGCCATACTCTGGGTGACCTGGAGTCAGCGAGCCCCATTGACGGAAGTTTTGCAGTTCCTCAAGCGGAAGATCGTAGCCGGATAGGTGCAGCAGGCTGTATAGCAGCATCGAGCCGTGTCCAGCGGACAGTACGAAACGATCGCGGTTAACCCAAGTCGGATTGGACGGGTTGTGGTTCATATTTTTGGCAAACAATTGATACCCCATTGGCGCAGCGCCCATCGGCATGCCTGGGTGACCGGATTTCGCTTTCTCAATCGAGTCGATCGCAAGCGTACGGATCGTATCAATCGACAGTTGGTCAATCGATTTTTGTGTAACAGTCATTCCTGTTTCCTCCTAATAGTTGAATCTAATTTGTTATCGTTTCACAACTTACGATGAACGATACGTTCTTAAGCCTATAAACAACTTTGAACATTGTATCACTCTGAATGGCTGTTTTCCATCCTAAATTGATCGGACTAGTTGAATACAACCGTTTTGTTCTGATGGACAATGACACGGTCTTCGATATGCCACTTCACGGCGCGGGCAAGTACGACACGCTCAATCGTGCGGCCGATACGCTTAAGCTCATTCACGTTATCGCGATGACTTACGCGCTCGACGTCCTGCTCGATGATCGGTCCGCCGTCCAGCTCTTCCGTTACATAATGAGCGGTTGCGCCGATCAGCTTAACGCCGCGCGTATAAGCCTGTGCGTACGGCTTGCCGCCGACGAATGCAGGCAGGAACGAGTGGTGAATATTAATAATACGGTTCGGGAATTGTTCGATGAACTTCGGCGAAATAATTTGCATATAGCGGGCAAGCACGATGATGTCCGCCTTATCGGCAACGACTTCCAGCTGCTTCTTCTCCGCTTCCGCCTTCGTATCTGCCGTTACCGGAATATGATGGTACGGAATACCGAAAGATTGGACCAATTCTTGCATGTCCAAGTGATTGCTGATGACCATCGATATCTCGGCGTCCAGATCTCCTGCCTTCCACTGCCATAGCAGCTCCAGTAGGCAATGATCCTCCTTCGACACGAAGATAGCTAGCCGTTTCTTACGGCTGGCGCGGAACGTATGCCATTTCATATCGAAACGATCGGCTACTCTGGCGAAATCCTCGACCAGTATCGGCAGCTCGCGATCCAGATCATTCAGAACGAATTCGAAGCGGATAAAGAACATGCCGCCTTCTGGATCCATCGTGTATTGATCGGATTGAACAATATTAGCTCCGTGTTCATATAGAAAATGCGAAACGGCAGCCACAATGCCCGGACGGTCCGGACAAGAGATCAGCATACGTGCTCGTCCGCTCTTGTCGGCTGCTGATGCCGCACTTTGAGATTGATTGACTTGTGATGACATCTTGGGTTACTTCCTTTGCTCTTTATATTTAGAATCGCTTATACCGTAGCAAGCAGATGCTTGCCGCCGAACCAAGCTGTAATCCGTTGATTGATTTGTTCCTCCGATAACGACGACGAAAGCGGGTTGTCCGCAAGCACGAGATCGTACAGACGCTCCATCGGTTCGCGCGGATCGGCTTTCTTCGCCTTTGCATCGTTCTTCAGCAGTTCCCATGTCGAAAGCACGAACAGTCTTGGATCAATCTCCTGTTTGCCGAAGAAATGATGCAGGCGCTCTACGTCTTCAAAGAACGATTCGCCGAAGCGCGCGCGGGCATCGCCGCGAAGCAGCGCGATCTCGGCCTCATACATCGGACGTTCTGTCTTGTCTTGTTTGCCAATCCATGGCGTCTCAAGAATGAAAGGACGGCCTTGCAACGCTTCATGATGCACGATGCTCTTGATCGCATCATGTCCGAGCCAGCCCGCGCCAATCGGTGCATGACGGTCTTTGCCTGCGCCAACCGGATTTTTGCTGTCATTCACGTGGACGACAGCTACGCGATTCAAACCTACAGTGCGATCGAACTTCTCCAGCACGCCGTCGAGATCGTTGATAAGGTCGTAGCCTGCATCGTGCATATGGCATGTATCCATGCACACCGTTAGACGATCGTTGTATTGCACTTTATCGATAATCGCTGCTAGTTCCTCGAAGCTTCTGCCGATTTCCGTACCTTTGCCGGCCATCGTCTCCAGCGCGATATTAACTTTCGTTTCTTTCGTGCCTTCAAGCACTTGATTGAGGCCGTCCGCGATACGGGCAATGCCGAATTCGGCGTCCTTGTCGGTATACGCACCTGGATGAAGAACAATATTGCGTACTCCGATCATATCGGTACGGCGGATTTCTTCCTGCAGGAAGTTGACTGCCAGCTCGAACGTATCTTCCTTGTAGGAGCCCAAATTAATGATGTACGGAGCATGGACGACGATTTCATTAATACCCGCCGCTTCCATCTCCGCTTTGCCTTCTTCAATATATAACGCATCAATCGGCTTGCGCCTCGTATTCTGCGGCGCTCCGGTGTAGATCATGAATGTGCTTGAACCGTATGATACTGCTTCTTGAGCCGCATTAAGCAGACCCTTGTCCGAAAACGATACATGGGAACCTATTTTTAGCATCCTTTAAACGCCCCTTTTTCGTTGATCCTCCCTATTTTACAAGGAATGTCGAAATAAATCTAGGAATACGGTATAATTCGTTTGTGAGGTGAAGGATGACGATGAAGGGTACTCCCGATTGGTTTATGTATTTTATTGTCTTTTGGGCTGTTGTCATGGTGGGAGCTATGTCGATTGGCGGATTTTTCATGTTTCGAAAATTTCTGAAGGTGCTTCCGATGCGGGACGGCAAGTCCAAGCTCGATTGGCAAAACTATTGGGTCGAGCGCAGCCGCAGCATGTGGAACGACGACTCCAAGTCGCTGCTGGACGAGCTCGTATCCCCTGTTCCCAGCGCCTTTCGCGATATAGCTAAACATTCCATCGCAGCCAAGATCGGCCAAGTGGCGATCGAGCACGGCGCTAATTCCGTTACGCGCGACCACTGCATCGAAGGATACATACGCGCAACGCCAAAACGTGATTACCGCAGCCTTGTTACGTTTCTTGACCGCAAGGGCATCGACTATGCCCCTTATAAACATTTGCTCAATAAATGAGGAAAAGCCGCTTTCGCGGCTTTCTTTATTTGTTCCGAATGACCCTCTCACAAAATTAATGTAACCAATGCCGTTCAACATTCGTTTAAATGGGTACATACCTTTATAAAAAAATTCAGGAGGTGGTTCACTTGATGAACTCATCGAAACGCAACAAACTTACGAAATCAGTGGCCGCAAGCGCTCTATTGTTAGCCGTCATGCTTGCCGCAACCGCATGTGGAGGAGGCAACTCGGCCAAAACAGGAAGCGAAATCCCGGATGCTACCAACACTCCGCCTCAACAGGTTGAAGATTTGCCGGATGGAAACGGCATGATCGATCCTGATGTAGAAGGCTCGGATAATTCCAATAACAATGCAGCGAATAACGGTAATGAGAGTACTTCGGAGGGCGAAACGAATGTGTCCGAGACGAAGTCAGATACAGGCACGTTCACAGGAATCGTAGATACCCATTCCATAGAAATTATAACAGCGTCGGGCGCAGCTGTATTCCAAATAACCGAAGAGCAAAAAGCTGCGATTGACGCCTTGCCGGAAGAAGCGAAAGTGAAATTCGAGTATACGGAGAAAGAAATCGACAGCAACAACAAGCAACTGTGGCTGTCCAGCATTGCATTAGATAACTAAAGGAGCGGTAACGATGCGGGTTGCGATCGCCGGAGGAACTGGATTTATTGGCAAAGCGCTGTCGAAGGCGCTGCTGGCTCGATCGGATGAAGTCGTCATTATTACACGTACTATCAGTGGTAATGAATCTTTTAACGGTTCGCCTCAAGCTTCTCGTTATGTAACTTGGGATCAAATAGCGCAGCAGCCTTCCTTACTGGAAGGCATCGATGCGATCGTTAACTTGTCCGGCGAATCGATCAATCAACGTTGGACGGCAGCAGCCAAGCAGCGTATCCTGCAATCCCGTCTCACTGCAGCGGTCCGCATCGCCGCTCTTTATGATTCGCTTGCGCATAAACCTAAGGTCGTCATCAATGCCTCCGGCATTAGCGCCTATGGGATGTCGCTGGACGGCGAGTTCGACGAGAGTAGCCCTATTCATGTTACCGACTTCTTGTCGGGTGTCGTTAAGGAATGGGAACTCGCAGCGGATTCCATTGCTGCTGAGCGGCTCGTCAAGCTGCGTGTCGGTCTTGTCATAGACCGCAAGGAAGGGGCTTTCCCGCTTATGGCGCTTCCGTACAAGCTGTACGGAGGAGGCCGAATTGGCAGCGGCAAGCAATGGCTGTCATGGATTCATATCGATGACATCGTACGGCTGATGCTGTTCTGCTTGGACAATGACAGCATCAGTGGTGCTGTTAATGCTTCCGCTCCAGAACCGCTTCGCAATGATGAATTCGGACGCACCATCGGCAAAGCGATGGGACGTCCGCACTGGTTTCCCGTGCCTTCCTTCCTATTGAAGACGGTGCTCGGTGAAATGTCATTGCTTGTGCTCGAAGGCCAGCGTGCTATTCCCCGCAAATCAATGAAGCTCGGATTCACCTTTCAATATCCGACTGCTGAGAGCTGTTTGAATGCTATTTTCGCCCGTAAATAGGCTGCTAAACACCGCTATTCTAGTCGAAATTCATACATAGGCCCGTTCGCACCTGCAAGCTGTATCCTATCGCCGTCGGTTATTTTATATGCTTTATACGGAATCATAGGCTCACCGTTTAATGTACTGCCGTTACTTGAGCCAAGATCCTTAGCCATCCTCTCGCCTTCCGAATACATGAATTCCAAGTGCATACGAGATATACCGCTAGCCGGCTCCTCATACCCTCCTTGATCCCCTGCTCTTCCTATCCTTAGCACRGGCTCCGACCATTCAATTACATTATCCTCCCCTTGCCAACGACGATACAGCTTTGCTGCAAGTTCAACTTTCGTCTCCTTCAGAGACTTTCCAAGGAGCACCGTCGGTTCCATGACGGGTACGGCGATTTTCTCTTGAAGCCCCGTTTTGTTGGCACCCGGCTTCATAGAAAGGTGATTATTTACTTCGGCTGTATCACTGCGATTCACCGGGCTATCGCCCGTGCTTGCAGAGAGTAAATGATTGAATCGGTTATGTTGTGTTTGCGGTTGGGATAAGGCTTCGAATTCGGAAGCCGCGCCGGCTTGATCGTATGAGGACTCTTGATCCAAATTAAAATCCAAATCCTCACTCTCAATCGGATTCAGTATGCGGACATTCCTTCTCCATACAACGATAACGACTGCCACTAATAGAAGCATCATAGCAGCACTTATAAGCATACTTTGGTTTGAAGGCGATGCTAGATAAACAAAACGCCATATACAGGCTGCTGCGAGCAGTATAATAGCAGCGGCTATCCACTTGAACCTATTCACATTCGCTATCTGTTGCTGTGAGAAAAGTTCCTCATCTTCTGTATCCATCCTGATATGGGGTCGATCCGACAATTGTGGCGGCATTAGCCGAACCTTCTCTTGGTGTACAACCTCCTGCGGTGAACGGGTTTCACCTGAAGCATATTCCTGTGCCGCATACTGGGGAGGCCTCACAATTGCTTGGGCAATACGTGGTTGAAGGCCAACTGCCGATGATCCGCCAATTAGCTCAAGCACCGTAGTCCGCAGCTCTGCCAGCGGCCACTTAGTGCTGCTCAATTGGCGTAGTAACCGTTTTAAGCCTTCGCCGTCCAGCACATCCACGTAGGAGGTCCATCGTACGATAAGCGACAATAAATCGCTGCTTGTTGATGCTTCATTATCGGATACTTGAATTGGAACGTAAGCTAGGCGCACATCATGCAGCTGCTCGCCAATAAAGATGAATGATTCGTCCAGCAGACAGCCCTCCGGTCTAAGCATGTAATGGCGGCATTCGCTCAGCGCATCGATTAAACCTAGAACCAGAGAATAATATTGCTGCATCGTAAGCGGTCCTAATTGAAGCCGATGAAGCAGCATTTTATGACCATCCAGCACGTATCGGAAGGTTACCTTCCCATCCAGCTCGAACCAGTCGACAGGCAATAGATACGGAATTTTCTCACCGCGCAGCATATGAAGCTCAATGTCATCGAGACTGCTCCGCATAATTCCGTCTTCGGTGTCAATCAGCATTTCATGACCGCGATTCATAGAGAAATCAATTCTAAACTTTTGCATATCCCGCTTCCTCCTTCCACTCATTGATCTATTCCGTTTCAGCCTACCATCATCCATACGGTTATCGCCGCAGGAGCGACAGCGAGCATGAAAGGAAACTTTTGTCCCGAATCTGCAAATCTCAGCCATTGCCGCCTCTTCTGCTCCTCGCCCGGTACAAGCAAAGCCGTCATTCCGACCGTTAACTTGCTGCTGAACGGACGATATATGACCGCAAACGCGATGCCGATCAATCCCGCATACAGAATCGAATACATGAGCACCTCCAATACATGGCCTACACCTATCCATGCGCCCAGTGCCCCGAACAGCTTAACATCGCCCGCTCCGATGCCTCTGGCCAAATGCAGAAGAAGAAGAGGGACGAAACCGGCTGCCGCGCCGGCAACAGACATTCCCCCACCCTGAATGCCGCCTATAATCAGATGAAACAGAATGCCGCAGCCAAAAAAGAGGATCGTTAACCAATTCGGTATGATCTGCTTGCTAATATCCGTAATGAATGCCACAGCAAGAAGGATCGCTGCCGCTATAATTGTCACTGCGTCCACGTCACAACCTCTCCTTCCTAATCCCCATTTGCCTTCTCCACAACAAAATATTGCGACACGCTATGCTCCTGCTGAGCTGCAGCCGTAGCTGTCAGCATCCAGCTGCCTGGCGTCGTATTGCCCGATACATGCCATGTCCACGTCGCATAGCCGCTTTCATCGGCTGCCGTTGCGCCCAAGTGCTTCGCTTTGCTATGCCCGCTCTTGTATATAACGTCCAGCGAAACGGAAGTGCCTGGGTTAGTCTTGACGACAACCGTTGCCTTCCTCCCTGGCCGCACAGGCGAGGGCTCGATAGACACAATTTGCAGCGGTATAATGTCCTCTCCTTCTGCTTCATGACCATAAGCAGCAGCGGCGGCATCGCTTACCCATACTCGTTCGGACGCTTGATCCCGGAGTAGAATCGGCTTGCCGTAGAACGGCAGCTTCAGCGGAAACTCATATTCAACCGACATCGTTAATAGGGGCTCGGTTTCCTTCGATAGATCAGGTAAGGCTAGATGGCTTAGACGTATTCGATTTGGCTCAAGGATCGCCTGGTCGGCAGCCTCGTGCAATATTGGCTCTACAACGGAGCGTCCGAGCTCCGTCGCCGCCATATCCTGCAGCGGCTTCCAATCGCCTCGAAGCGCAGATGAAATCAACTCGCCAGCCGGATTCGGAAGCCATTCGGCGGCCTCTGCCGCAATATCGCCCCAACTGCTCTTCGGCAGCGGGGATGCAGCTTCAAGCGGATTCACGGCAGCTGCCTGCTGAAGAGCCAGATCAATTGGATGAATATGTGCAGCAATATGACGAACAGCTTGCGAAGCAGTCGCATGCAAAGCCATTTGAACAGCGCATAGCCGAATTAAGACGATAAAAACAAGCAATAAGATGAGAATAAGCGGCATGACGAAGGAGGCTTCTACAACAATCGAACCCTGCTCGCTATTAAATCTCGTATTTCCCTTATCAATACGACGAGCCGATTGTTTGTATAGTCTCATAACGATTGCCAACAACCTTTCCTTCCAATAATCCGAACTTCCCCACCATGTGCATGGCACCAGGCAAAAACCACAGCTTCATCGACAGTTTCGCTTCACCAGTAACCGCAGAAGGCGAGGCTGACAGCACAGTGCCTGTATTTTGCTCGATAACGGCGATCATACGGGACAGCATTCCTGCTTGATCCGAACTATGAACAAGCATGAACAGCCGCAAATAATCCATGTACGATACTTCTGTCTTCACATACTTGGATAGCGGAGCCGAGCCGCGTTCCGTGAACGCAATCATATCCTCGATCGTTTTTTCAAGACCATAGATAAGCGCAGCGGATAAAATAAGAAGCGGATGTCCTAGCGACCGGCTTTGGATGAGTCCCTCCATCGTTCGAATCGCCATACGCACAGCGAACAGTTCCCCATACGCGGCAGCTAAGTTTCCTATTGGGTTATGAAAACCGTAGATAACATATTCAGCCTCCTGATTATGGAATGAAATAGCTTGCGAGAGCTCAGCCGTATCGCCGTTCAGAAGCATCGCGCGTAAGTTCTGCGGAGCAAACACCGTGTAGCGATCTACGATATATTCGCCGTAATAGATTGTATCCCGTGATCGCTCAAGCATGCCTGACATGCCTGTGAACAATCCGCCCATGAATTGCTGGGACTGCTCTGCAGCCTCATGCGCTTGGCCAGGTTGATTGTCTACCGTCGATTGCGCCGCCTCTGACTGCTTCTGATTAAACTTCAAATTATCGTCCCGCTTCTCTTGGATCTCCTCGTATAACTTGATATGCTCCTCCAACTGCGGAACGGATCCGAAGCCGTCAAGCATATTTCGAGCTTGCTGCCATAGCGACTGCGCCTTCGATTCCTGCTCCTTCAATCGGTTATTCAGCTCGGCGTCTTGGAGCAACGCTCTTCGTTTTCCGATAATCGTCGCCGGCTGTACGTAGCTCTCCTCATACTCCCCGTAAGACAACCTCATTGCAGCAACAGCCGACATTAAAGTTTGGCTAGAGCTGCTGGCAACAGGCCTTGATATTGCTGCCGATACATTCGATTGGAACCTGCCAGCATCCATGTCGAATGCGGCTGCTGCCGCATTCTGCCCCTCCAGCTCAAGCTTATATTGCTGGAACCAGTTGTCGGGCAATATCATTTGCTTCGCCGACTGCTTAATCTCCTCTATATCGGAGGCGGCACTGTCAGGAAGCCGTTCTCCGCCGGTTCTCTCCGCATGGCTGCCTACCGCGTCATAATCTGACCGATTAGCCGCTGCATCCACTTGCTGTTCCAGCAGCTTCATCTCGTCGTTCAGTTTCCTAGCCGCCTCAAGCTCCTGGAACGCTTTTCCCTTTAATTTCGCATGCTGTTGCTGCACGCTTATGCTCTGCCTTCGAAGACTGCCTGCGAGTGAACTCGCATGCTGCTCGTAAGCGGCTATAGCCTCGGCATACAGCGGTTCCTCATCTTCTTGGAGCGATTCGTCATGCTGCACATTCGCTGCATAAGCTGCGAACCCACCTGCGATGGCAGCCGCTGTATCTCCATTCCCGCCTGATCCACTTGCTTTCACGGGAATCATTCCGCCCATTCCACTGCCGCCCAGCGCCGCAGCCGCTTGCTCTTGCATAGCCAACACAAGGGCAAGCGCCGCTTCACGTTTCTCGTACAATCGCCTCATGCTCTCCAGCAGGTCAACAGCGACGGCAGCCTCCTTCATCTCTCCAGCCATTGGCGCGAACTTCGCCACAAGCTCCAGCGTAAAGTCGATCGGTGCTTTATATTTCATATCCTCCAGCACCTGCCTGGCGAATATATCATGGCTGCCAAGCACGTCAGCAGTCTGAAGATCCGCGGACTCTACTTGTCCGTCAACGACGCTGAATCCGCTGCTAGCCCCGTTCTCTTCCTCCATGTTCACTGATATTACCTGCTCGAATATCGTTTGTCCGCTAGTGCCTCCACGAGCGAACAAACCATAACGCTCATAGAGTCCCGCATCGTAGGCGGATAAGACGGATCTTACGCCAGACCTTACCGTATCCTCTGCGAGCTTATGAATCGCCCCGATACGCGCATAATCAATAAGTACAGCAAAAAATAACAACAGTGAGGAAAGAACGATAACGGCAAATACGGTTACTGCGCCATCCTCTCGAAAAAGCAAATTTCTTAATCGAAGCCTCCTCATCCCGTTTCCCCTCCTTGTTGCCCTTGAGACGGACTTCATGGAGCTGCTCCTACGGCAGCATCTTGATAGGGAGCAAGCGCCTCAGCAGCTTTCGTCTTCGATATCGCCGGACCTCCGCTTCGATTCTGAAACCGGGTCGTATAATAACGCACGAGATCGACATTGCGAATGAACTCGACGGGATCGACCACAATAGCTGCAGCAACGGTCTTCGGTTCTCTGCCTAACCAGCCGTCTTGCCGAACATCGGATGATAAATTGAGCGGCTGCTTCAGCTTTACTAACACTTCGTTTTGCAATATTCCATGGGCGAACGAAAGCTCCCCCTTGTAATTAAGCTCTTCGTTACGCAGCCAAGCTGATGCTTGCATCAGCTTGCGCTCCGGCAAACTGCTAGCCTGTATAGCGCCGGCATCACCTTGACTGTCTGACAATTCCACCAGGGCGCCGCCTCCTCCCTCAACTAAACCGAACAAGCTTTGCAGCATTTGATTGTCTCCGATTCTCCAATACAAGCCGTCGTATTCAGGCTTCAGGAGCATGCCGCTACTTGTATCGCGATGGCTATTATCCCAAGCGAAGGCGGCTCTCTCTGCGGTTGAGGAGGCGGCGTAATAAATGACAACCTTCTGGTAGATATACATACCGAATACGATGAACAACATAATAGCTGCGAGCAGCATCGGCATCACGATGGACGATTCTAGCGTGAAGCTGCCGTTCTCGCTTCGAGCTATGTTTGCCGCGGGCTTGGCTAACAGGGAACGAACCTTGCTTCGCTTAAGAGAAGATTTGATCTGCTTGGTCATCCGCTTTACCCATCAACCGCTCGATTAGCTCAATAATCCAATCTTTGAACAGCAAAGCAATAATGATAACGACTGCAATGATCAATATAATTTCAAGCGTTCCAAGACCCTCCTCTGAATTCCAAAACTTGCGGAACGTATTTTTCATTCTTCTCATCGTACATCTCCCTCTCATTCATCGTTTGTTGTTAAGACATTAATAGAACAGCCGGAGCAGCGACTAAAATCATTAACACGAACAAAATTCCGACCAGCGGAAATACGAGCTTAGAGGATGCCTCCTCGCCACGCGATCTTGCGACCGCCTTTCTTTTCTCCCAAAGCGTGTAGGACAACTCTCGCAAGGCAAGTACGAAGTGCTCTCCTCCGCGCCTATAGTTAAGAAGCAGCACCGTTGTGAATACCGATACCTCTTGCACAGCGCATCTCCTGTTGAACCGCTCCACCGCCGAACTGAAGGAATGTCCATTGCGAAGCGCAGTTACCGCATGTCCCCACTCGATATACAGCGGATGCTTCCCTGCTTCCTTTCCGTCCAGGCATCTTGCCAGAGCGTGCTGTACGGTCTCGCCTGCCCCTACCAGCAGCATCAGCTTGCTTAACATGTCAGGCAGCTCGGCGATAATCTCCTGCTTGCGGCGCTCTACCTTACGTCCCGCATCAACGAATTGGCGAAGCGGCAGTACGACGCCGAATACGATACCCATCAGCATTAGTACGCGCTCACCGGATAAAGAGCTAAGCCAAGCACAAGCCGTTAATGCCGCATATCCGATGGAAACAGCACCTCCTGCGGCTGTCTTCGTTCGCTCGATCGTCCAGTCAGCGCCGTTCAAAATGACCAGCTTCATATGGTAGCTGCCCATCTGTAGCTGCATCGTATCGAACAGACGAAGACGCTCCAACATTCGAACGAATGGTTCTGTAAGGATAAGACTTTGAAAGCTAGGTCCATGCTTCCGTGAAGCTACGTTGCTTGATTTGAGGTCCAGCCAAACAGAACGCAGTCCGGTTGTACCTACCATATAAAGCCATGCTCCAGTTAAAACAACGGCAATTAGAACATCCACCCGAACCTCAGCCCCATCCTCCTACATTCGAATATCCATCATTTTGTTCATAATCCAGAAGCAGAAGAGCAGCAATCCGAGTGCCGCAGTCAAGAGCAAGTAACCGAGCCCGCTGTACAAAGGAGCCATGTAGTCAGGTGCGGCAAAGCTGAGAAATCCTAAAAAAACGAAAGGCACAGCCATCATAATCTTGCCTTCGAACCGCTTCTGAGCGACCATTACAGCTATCTCCTGTTCTGTCTCCAGCTTCTCGCCGATAATCGCCGATGTGCGCTTCATCACCTCGATCAGATCTCCGCCCGACCTCTTGCATGCAGCAAGCGCATCGGCGAATTGCGTAATCTCGTCAATTCCTGCCCGCTCCGCGAAGCTTCGGAGCGCTTGTTCCAGCGGCTCGGCATGATCCAACCGATTGCTAATAATTTGGAATTCAATCAGCAGCTCGGTACGTGGATCGGGATACAGCAGCCGTAAGTCGTCCAGCGTCGATACAAACGCATTTTCGATCGAGCGTCCGGCAGCGAGCGAAGAGACAAGCGAGAATAACGCCTCCTTAAATTGCAGCTTCAACCTATCTTTCCGTTGCTGCAAGAGCCCTGCTCTCCAATATCTAGGTGCTATAACACCTGCGAAGGAGAACATAGCGGCAATGATGACGGAGTGGTAAAACAGATAAACAGCGCCGAACAGCGCTAGCGCCCCAGCAAGAGCAGCGATAACAAATTGCCCATGGGTCAGCTTATAATGCCGATAATCGGGGAGGGTTGTTTGCCTAGCAGTAGCTGCTTTAGCAGTCGGCGCTTGAACTTGATTCTCCCATCCACACCAATACAGCAAACCGCGTATCGGATGCACTCTCATGTCTATACAGCCTCCCCGCTTCTCTGCTGCCGACCCGCCATAACGAGCTTGTCCGTATGCAGCAGAGTATTTCCTGTCGGACGCAGCTCACCGATGACTTTGCCCTCTTTCTCCCCGTCCTCTTGGAAACGAAACAGCGAATTCAGCTGCACCTCGCCGCCCTCCATTCCTCGAATCTCGCATATTTCCGTCACCTTCCTCGTTCGATCCCGGAAGCGCGACAGATGAACGACAATATCGATCGCAGACGATATTTGCTGCCTAACGACCTGTACAGGCATATCCGCTGCACTTAATACCATCGTTTCCAGCCTCGCAATCATATCCTTCGCTCCATTCGAGTGCCCGGTTGACATCGATCCGCTGTGGCCTGTATTTAGCGCTTGCAGCATATCCAAAGCTTCACCGCCGCGCACCTCGCCAACGATAATGCGGTTTGGCCTCATCCGGAGCGAAGCGCGAATCAGATCGCGAATCGTTACCTCTCCTTTGCCCTCCGTATTCGCATTGCGCGTTTCGAGCGACACGAGATTGGGCAAGGTCCGAATCTGCAGCTCAGCCGAATCCTCAATCGTTACAATTCGCTCGTCGCTCGGTATGAATTGCGACAACGCATTAAGAAAGGTCGTCTTGCCAGTACCTGTCCCGCCGCTTATGAAAATGTTGTATTGCGATGCAATAAGCTCTTCTAGAAAACTTGCAGCTTTCGCTGACAATGAGCCGTAACAGATCAGCTGGTCCATCGTTAACGGCTGCTCAGGAAACTTCCGGATCGTCATGCATGGTCCTTTGAGCGCGACAGGAGGAAGCACGACATGTACCCGCGAGCCGTCCTTGAGCCTAGCGTCAACGATTGGCGAAGATTCGTTCACGACTCGGTTCACGCTTGCAACTACGGCTTGAATCAAATCCTCGAGCCGCTCCCTGCTCTCGAATGCTACGGGATACAATGTCATCCTCCCATGACGCTCGATAAAAATTTCCGCATGATAGTTAATCATGATCTCCGTCACGGAAGCATCCTCCATTAACGGCTGCAAAATATCCAGCCCTCGGAAGGAATGGAACAGTCTGCGCACAAGCAGCACTTTCTCATTTGCCGTAAGCGGATTGTGCGTGCACCACTCAAATACCGTATCTTCAGCAATTCGCATTAAACTTTCATCAGACAATGTTCCGTTGAAATCGATCTTGGCTCGAACGCTGTTGCGGAGCGACAGCACCACTTCATCCGTTAACGGCATGCTGCTGTCCGCCTCTCAGTATATAATTCATCAGCCTTCCTGCTGCAGCTCTATATGATGGCGATGATAGAAGCTTAGGTGATGTCGCGCTATAGTTATTCCATTCCATCGCATCGGGCAATGAAATTGGCATATACGGTATGCCGTCCCGATTAACAGTCGGCGGCAACGCATTCGTCTTCGCGCGATTATGAATCAATTGGACCTTCTGAGCCATGCGTTGAAACCGCGGTCCCCACTTCTGCTCCCCATAGCGGTAGGCCAGCCGCTGCTTCGCAAGAACACCCTCATCGTCGCTTACGAGCCACAATATCTGATCGGAATTTTCCAGCAGCTTCATGTGAAGCTCATCCAGACCGTCGTCCAGATCGACAATGATGAGATCATATTGTCCTGACTGCTTAATCAGAGCAAGCAATCCAGCCGCATCTTCCGCGCCAAGCGTTATACGATCCTCCGCGTTCGTGCAGGAAGCAAGGTAGTCTCCCTTCAGCAATGAATGGCGCTTGCGATGCTCAAGCAACCATTTGCCTGCTTGCTCCGGTTCGGATTTCAACTTGTACAATAGCTCTGACATGCCAAGCTGAGTACCTATGTGATTCGCATGCCCGAGCCATCCCCCTAATGAATGCCACCGCTCCAAGTTCAGATAAAAGGTTCGGTACTGCTGCGATCCCGCAGCATTTGTCAGATGAAGAGCAAGCGCGGTCTTCCCTGTGCCCCCGGAAGATGAATACACCGTTACGACCTTCGCGCCCTCTTCCGAAACGAGCCCATTGCCAACGGGAGAGGAATACCCAGCGGTACCTGCCCCCGCGTGCATATCGAACAAGCCTTGAAGCAGTGCAGGCAACGGCTGATATTGCAGCAACTCCTTCTGCTGACCCCCGCTCTCTCCGCGCTTCGAGACGAGTGCAACGGTCGCAATTCGTTCCAGTCTTGCAGCATCGATGCCGACTTTCAGTTCTGAATACAATCCCGGCTGTACGGCAAGCAGGTCCATCGAATACCCTTTCTCGATATGTTCCTTCAGCGCTAGCGCATTTGTGAAGGCGATCAATTGCCATTGCTGGCTAATCGGGCTCTCGCGAACATATTCCGCCAGCCGTTTTACGTATTCCTCCTCCTTCGCCGCTACAGCAAGCTGATATCGTTTCATGGCTGCACACCTCCTCTTCAGATGAGAAAACAAACGCAAAAAAGCACCGTATAAAACGCTATTTCTAGCGTCAAATACGGTGCTTCCGCGGTTGCTCTTATTAACTTTGGTTAAAATTTACCATATCCCCCTGCCACTCGTCAACACTAGCAGTCTATCTTTTTGGAATCTTTGAAGCGCATATTCCGGGATATCTCTTGCTACTGCTTCATCCTTATTGGAAAAATAGCTTGATTTCCCGATCCGCGTTCTCATCCGAATCCGAACCATGAATAATGTTGCTCGCCACATCGATGGCAAAGTCGCCGCGAATCGTCCCTGAAAGGGCATCGGACGGATTCGTCGCGCCGATCAACGATCTTGCGTTTTTGATCGCATCCTTGCCTTCCCATATCATGGCGAACACAGGTCCGGAGATGATGAATTCGACTAGCTCGTCGAAGAAAGGCTTCGCTTTCAGGTGCTCGTAATGCCGCTCGGCAAGTTCCCTGCTTATTTGCATTACCCTCGCGTCAACCAGCTTAAAACCCTTTTCCTCGAATCTGGCAACAACACGTCCGACAAGACCTCTCGCAAACCCATCGGGCTTAACCATTACAAACGTTCTATCCATACAGATCCCTCCATCTCTATCGGTATAGCCATTTATCGGTAAAGCCATTCAATAATGATACCTGCCGTTTCCTCAATTGCACGGTTTGTGACGTCGATAATCGGACAATTGAGCGATTTCATAACATCCTCAGCGTATTTCAGCTCCTCGATAATGCGCTCCTGTGACGCATATTGCGCCGAAGATGGAAGTCCCAGCGTCTTAAGGCGCTCCGTTCTAATCCCTAGCAAATGCTCAGGCTGCATGGTCAGACCAACGATTAAGCGACCGGGCGCAGGCTTTAGTTCCTCAGGCAAGTTAACCTCCGGCATGAGCGGAAGATTCGCAGTCTTAATTCCTTTGTGCGACAAAAAGACGCTAAGCGGTGTCTTGGACGTTCTTGATACGCCGATCAGCACGACCTGCGCCAGTACGAAGCCTCTCGCATCCTTGCCATCGTCGTATTTGACTGCAAATTCGATCGCATCCATTCTATGATGATAAGCATCGTCTATCGAATGAAGCAGGCCTGGCTCACGCTTCGGATAACTTCCGAAGGTATCGACATAAGCTTGCATCATCGGCCCCATCACATCGACGGCGCGCACGCCCTGCTTAAGCGATTCCTCCTTCATCAGTTCCCGCAGCTCCGGCTGAACGAGCGTATAACTGATGAATCCGCCAGTCCCAGCCGCTTCCGTTACGATACGTACGATCTCATCCTCCGACTTCAAATGTCCATAACGCTTAATCTTCACATGCTCTGACGAAAACTGTCGGAGGGTCGCTTTCGCAACCGCTTCAGCCGTCTCGCCAACCGCATCTGAGCATACGTATATAATTTGCTGTGTCAATGGTGTCATAGATTCCGCTCCCCCAGATCCGGAGCCGCCGCAATGTCGGCCAACAGACGTATAATGTTCGACTTCGATACCCATCCTACAATCTCCGGATGAGGAGCTTGCTCGTCCCGAGGCATGATAACTGGCAAGCAATCGACCTGATGAAGCGACATCTTGCGTATAGCATCCAGCACGGAATCATCTTGTATTAACGTTACGATATTCGGGTAACGGGTCATGACCATACTTACGGGAATCGATGCAGCTCCCGCATTGCCAAGCGTAATCTTGAGCAGATCCTTCGGCGTAACAATACCCGCAAAACCTTTGTTCTCATTAACCACGAGCAGCGTGTCGGCATTCTCCGTGAATAACGTGATGACTGCATCATGTACGGATAGCGAATCCGGCACGTTAACCGGTACGCCTTGGATTTCTCTTACCTTCAAGCTGCTTAACTGTTGCAACGCTTCGTTGCTTGACCGGTATGCATTGCCTAAGAAATACCCAACCTTAGGTTTGGCGTCCAAATGTCCCAGCATAACGAGCAGCGACAAATCCGAACGGAGCGTTGGCCTGCTTACACCGAGATATTCGGCTAATTGTTCACCGGTAATCGGTGCATGCTTCTTTACCAGCTCTACTAACTCCAATTGACGCGAAGATAGCTGAATCGGACTCCCTCCTACTATATGACTCATATTAACTATAAATTTCGTTATTATACGCCAATTAATATATCACATTCCTATATGATGTACAATATTGAATCTATGAGTGTATAAAAAGCTGCCTTCTCGTCATAACTACTACGATAAGGGCAGCTTTCTTTTGTTGTAATAAGCTATTTAGATTCTATCGATTTTTCGGTCATATTAATGAATAATTGTACGTCTTCCTCCGTCAAGGCAACCGCCTCACTCCAGAAGTTGCTCTCCTCAAGGTTTACGCCCAAATGAACTGAGGCCAGCTCCTCTACGGTCATTCGGCCCGTATCCCGCAGCAGTGCGACATATTTGTCCGCAAACGCGGGCCCTTCTTGCTGCGCTCTTGCATAGATGCCTGCGCTGAACAAATAGCCAAAGGTGTAAGGGAAGTTGTAGAATGGAACATCCGTTAAGTAAAAATGAAGCTTCGATGCCCAGAAATGAGGGTGCGCCTCGCCCAGCATATCGCTGAAAGCCTCACGCTGAGCATCTTCCATTAGCTTGTTGAGCTGTTCAGAAGAAACAAGTCCTTCTCTCCGCAGCTCATAGAACCGGGTCTCGAACAAGAAGCGTGCATGTATGTTCATAAAAAAGGCAACCGAGCGCTGGATCTTATCCTCCAGCAAGCCAAGCTTCTCATCGGCGTCCGTTGCCGTCTTAAGCGCCTTATCCGACACAATCAGTTCGGCGAATGTCGATGCCGTCTCCGCCACATTCATTGCATACTCTTGCGATAAAGGCGGCAAATCATTCATTACATGCTGATGATACGCATGACCCAGCTCATGGGCTAACGTCGATATATTCGATGCCGAGCCGGAATACGTCATGAAGATACGCGTCTGTCCGCTCTTCGGAAACGAGGTGCAGAAGCCTCCTGGACGCTTACCCGGGCGATCCTCTGCTTCAATCCAGCCATTAGCGAACGCCTCCTGCGAGAAATCGGCCAGCTCCGGGCTGAATCCGCGGAATTGTTCAACGATGAACTCCGCCGCTTCCGCATAGGGAACAATTCGCGCTGAAGCGCCAAGCGGTGCCTCCACGTCATGCCAGTCAAGCTTCTCTACGCCTAGCAGCTTCGCTTTCCGCTCCAAATAGCGAACGAGCGACTGTTTCCCGTCCTGTATCGCCGCCCACATCGCCTTTAGCGTTGCCTCGCTCATCCGATTCATCTGAAGCGGCTCTTGCAGCACAGACGCCCAACCGCGCTTATCATAAAGCTTCAAGCGGAAGCCGGAGATGCGGTTCAGCACCTCGGCGCTTAAATCTGCTTGCTCCGACCACACGCGCTCCCATTCGGTGAAAGCTGCCTGACGAACAGCTCGTTCGCCTTCGGAAAGCCGATTATGCATCTGACCAGCAGAAAGCGTCCGGCTTTCCCCGTCTGCTCCAACATCATTAAACTTGGCTCTCGACACGATTAAGTTGTAATAATCGCCCCAGCCATGATAACCATCGACGGACAGATCTCCTGCCAGCGCCTCCAATTCAGGCGCCATCTTCTGCTTCGCCTGCTCTCGGCGCTCATGCAGGTTGAATGCGATCTCTGCCAGCTTCTCATGTTCGAGCAACGCTGCCCACTCGCTGTCCCCGTAAGCTCTTAGCATATTGTCATATCGAGTAAGCACGCCGATCAATTTGGCAGACAGCGTCTTCACCTTGTCGTTAAGCGAATTAGCCGCTGTATCTCGGATATTGGCAGCCATCAAGCATGCCACGAAAGAATCCGTCTCTCTTAGACGCAGAAGAACGGATTGTACAATCTCGGTCAGCTGTGCCAGCTTATCGGCATCCAATAACGCATTGCCAGCTAGTTCGGCATCCAGCCTCTCCATATCTTCCTCCATCCCTTTAAGCTCTTGCATAAAGGCTGTTGATCCGGAGCCCCCCTCATAGATCGAATCAAGCTCCCAAGTAAGCGGATATTGCTTTGCCACGCCCATCATCCTCTCATCGTTATTTGCGCAAATGTCTCTGACGGTGTATAACTTATATTAATATTACCACATCCCTATTAAGAAGAAACCGCATCGCGGTCCTGTGAAGGCCCTGCGGWATGCTGAATGAATATTGAATGGAGGAATCATACATGTCTAAACCTTTGCAAATATCAGCCGAAACGGCTGTTAAGTTATCCAAACAGCTTGGCGTGCCGATCGAGCATCTCATGCATATGCCCAAACATATTTTGCTCCAAAAGCTCGCCGAGCTTGCGAAGCAGGAAGGTCCGTCAACGGACGAGAGCGGCAACAGCTAATGGTCCCTTTCGAGAGAACATGGCCGTATGACATCATCATGGGTGATATTTATGTCACCAATTGCCCATTCTGCAATGAAGAAAATGTACTGCTTCCGCTTCGTCCTGAAGAGATTACATTAATCCAAGACGGCAAAAAGCGACTGCTCGTATTTCCATGCTGCCACAATCAAATCACGGTTGTTGACGTTGATCGTGATTACTTGCTCGCTAATCGCGCTCTCCCCGGACGCAAATAAACAAATAAAGGCCGCCCCCGACAATTCACCTAAAGTGATTGCGCCGGGATCGGCCTTTATTATTTATTATGCGAATGAAGCTATGCCGTCACCGCTCACTTGCTCAGTGGAATCGGTAATCTCGCCTTCGCCACTCAGCATCGATTCCTCGCGTATCAATTGCCATTGCTCACGGCTTGCCCGAATCATTGCCGAATCTACAATTTTCTTATCGTTGACTACGCGCGAGAACCATCGTACAGCATCATTCCGCTCACCTATTCTACGGTGCAGCTCCCCGATTATGTACATCAGCCTCGCATTGTTAAGCGAAGCGCCCTCTTCCTCATACACACGGATATAGGATTGCAGCGCGAAACGCAAAAAGCGTTGTTCCTCCGTTTTGTTGGACGCGTATCGATAAAGCCAGGCGATATGGTGCAAGATTCCGGCAATAACACGTTCCTTCTCACCGACAGCCTGAGCGCTAATTAGCGCTAGCTTATAGGAAGCCATCGCTTCCTTCTCGGTACGCTCGCCGCCATAATTGACAGGTACCCACCGGCTTCCAGCCGCCTCCATATACTTCCGCTTCTGAACATCATTAAGCCTGTCCAAACCATTCTCCGTCGTAGCGAAGCCGCAGGTCGGGCATACGCGAACAACATAAAAATCAGGGTTAACGCCAGCTTTGTAGTAACCGCAAAAATCAGTGTCTGTAGCGATTGCTTTCTTGAAACTCGGGCGCACTCTTGATGTCTCAAATGGTGTTTCACAGCAAATACACTGTAGCTTAGATTGATAGAGCGGTTCCATTGAACTCACGTCTCCTCTTCGAGTGTGTTAACAAAGTGATGCGCCGGGCCGGACAGCCTGTCAATGACGATCGCTTGCAACTGCTCCTCTACTCCAATCTCCGCAAGCGCTCTGCGCATGCAATCGAGCCAAGCTTCCGCACGCTCAGGCGTAATCGGAAAAGGCAAATGCCTAGCTCGCATCATCGGATGTCCATATTCGTCGGAGTAAAGCGAGGGGCCTCCAAAAAATTGCGTCAAAAACATATATTGCTTGTCCATCACCGGATGTATATCAGCCGGAAACAGCGGTCCGAGCAGAGGGTGGGCTTTCACCTTTGGGTAGAAAGCCTCAACCATTTCTCTAATCTTTCCTGCTCCGCCGATCAATTCATAAAGGCTTATATTCCTATTCATCGTCATTTTCAGCTCCATATTGTAGGTCTTTTGAATTATATTTTAAAGAAAAATCATTTCCTAATGCTTAGTATAACATTTATAGATGACCGTATAGAAAAAAAGCCCGCATTGTAATATGCGGACTCATGATTATAGAACGAAACATACCTTAATAGTCTTCTTCACCAGGTGAGGATAGCGACTCTCGGATGACATAGACGAACGCGCAGACTAAGATGCCAGCGATATAACTCATGCTCATCACTCCAAGCTTTTAAAGGTAGCTCTATTGTAGCATATTTCAGCATCAMAATGTAAACGTTTTCTTTATGGATAAAAAAATTATTTTCCCTYCCTGTAAGTGATGGATGTCCACCCTTCGGCATATACGTGTAGGAGGATCAATCGACTCGTCCATGTCGTCTTTCCTATGCTTGTTCTCACCGTATTCAAAGGAGGCGGCTAGCGTGCTGCGCACTTTCATTCATCCTTTATCGTTAACGGCGTTCGCTGCATTAAGCGTCGCCCTGCTAATGACCCTATTTCCTGCTGAGACACTGACATCCTCGCTGCGCGGACTGTCGATTTGGTGGGAGGTGCTGTTCCCAGCGCTCTTCCCTTTCTTCGTTATCTCAGAACTGCTGCTCGGCTTCGGCATTGTCCATTTCTTCGGCAAGCTGCTTGATCCGCTTATGCGACCGCTGTTCAGACTGCCTGGCAACGGCGCATTCGTCGTCGCAATGGGTTATATATCGGGTTATCCGGTAGGAGCGAGATTAACCGCGCAGCTATGGGAACAGCGCCTTATTAATCGTTCCGAAGGCGAACGGCTCGTAGCCTTCACGACAACGTCCGATCCCGTCTTCCTGATTGGCGCGGTAGCCGTCGGCTTCTTCCACAATGTCGCTTTGGCGCCGCTGCTTGCAGCTGCGCATTACGGCAGCGGACTGCTTATCGGACTTACGATGCGTTTCCATGACCGTCATGCTCCAATGACATCGGATAGGCGCCCGGCCGTCAGAGCAGATGGCAGCAACCGGCGCCCATCGCGGATGTATACCGCCCTGAAAGCTATGCATGAGGCTAGACTGCTCGACGGACGGGGGCTTGGACAATTGCTGCAGGATGCAGTAGGCTCTGCTTTACGGCTTATGATTGTCGTAGGCGGTCTCGTCGTCTTCTTCTCTGTGGTCATGGAGATGCTGACACGGGCAGGACTTGTCGGAGCACTGGCTGAGGCCTTCCGATTTCTATTAACGGCAGCAGGCCTGCCGGCACCGCTAGCGGATGCGGGTGTATTCGGCATATTCGAGGTGACGCTAGGATCGCGCGCAGCCGGAACAGCGAACACGCTGCTCCTTCATCAAGCTGCAATAGCTGCATGGGTGCTGTCATGGGGCGGCTTATCCGTTCATGCGCAGGTTGCCAGTCTGCTTAGCAAAACCGATCTGCGTTACCGACCGTTCCTGCTGGCCAGGCTGCTGCACAGCTTCCTAGCCATGGMACTTGTCTACTTGCTATGGAATGTGCTTGGACCAGCATAAAAAAGTGACCATTTTCCACCCCACTCACGCATTGAATTCAATCGACATTTCCTTTATCATCTTAAGTATGCAACAGATCGGAAGGAGATTTACCTTTGAAATACGCGGTTATTGATCGAGGCGATTCTTTATCGCAATCATTGGCTCAAAAATTTCATCAGCTTGCAGCGGAGAAACATTTTGTTCGCAGCGACGACAGACCCGAGATCGTCATCTCGATAGGAGGCGACGGCACGCTTCTGCATGCCTTCCACAAATATGTCGATCGTATCGCCGATGTCGCTTTTATTGGCGTTCATACCGGACATTTGGGCTTCTATGCGGATTGGCAAGCAGACGAGATTGAAGAGCTTGTCGCCATGATGGCGGCGGAACAACCGCGAATTGTTCGCTATCCGCTTGCGGAGATTCAACTCGAAACGCCGACCGAAACAAGTTATTATTTATCGTTGAACGAATTCACGCTCAAAGGCGTCGATGGAACGCTCGTCGCACAAATTAACATTAACGACGAGATGTTCGAGATGTTCCGCGGCGACGGTATCGTTATCTCTACACCTTCGGGCAGTACCGCTTACAATAAGAGCGTCGGCGGCGCAATCGTTCACCCATCAATCGAATCGCTGCAAATCGCAGAGATTGCATCCATTAACAATCGCGTGTATCGAACGCTCGGCTCATCGGTCATGCTCCCGCAGCATCATCACTGCGATATCATATCGAAGAAGGAGCAGAAGCTCCAGCTGACGATCGATCATGTAAGCATCACGCGCAGCGATATTATCTCGATCCGTTGTTCCGTTGCGAGCCGCAAAGTCAGCTTCGCCCGTTATCGTCCATTCACGTTCTGGAATCGGGTACGCGAAGCATTCTTAGACTCCGGCGAGCGTTAATAGACATTAAACAGATCACAAAAGAAAAGACGCCGAGACACTCCTTTAGGAGCGTCCGGCGTCTTTATTTGGCCGTTGGTTCGAAGGCGCTTCTGCGGATGCCGCCGCTTCGCCTGCGGCAGTACCGGAACGAGAATGCTTCTTGTTCCGATCATTGCCGCCGCGGTAAGGCTTGCGAGGCTGGTGCTCGCCCTTCTCTCCGCGTGGATGTCCACTACCGCCACCGCTGCGATGACCGTTGTCGCGTTGGCTATTCTCACGTTGATTATGCTCACGGGGGCTGTTGTCGTGGCGATGAGCGCCCCGGTTAGAACGCTCTTGTCGTTCATGACGTTCTTGTGCCGGTGCTGCCGCTTCCTTGCCTGCTGCCGTTTCGTCCAATGTTCCCGTTTCCGAGCGGCCCGCGCTCTCCGGCATCCGATACGTTCTCGCGTCGACCCTTGGCTTCAGTTCCTCCGCATCGAAGTCGTAATCTCCCGGCTCCTTCTTGCTCGACTCCTTCTTCTCCAGAATGAAGTACGCGCAGCCGAAGTTGCAATATTCGTTAATATAATCCGGCATACCGGAGTAGAGGCTGTCCTTCGTAGCCTTAGAGTGGGAATCGCGGAAGAAGCCTTTCAGCCTTAGCTGACTATAGCCCCAATCGCCCACGATAAAGTCATACCGCTCCAACACCTCGCTGTATCGATCACGAAAGGCTTCTGGATTCCATCCGTTTCTATTCTCATGAACAAGCTCATATGATTTGCCGCCGATATGAATCAAAGCCATCTTCTCCACCTCTTCTGCGCATCCCTTACATTCCGCCGGAGCAAGAGACACTTCCTCACACTATTCCTTCCCAGAGCCTGCTACTGCCATTTTATCCGCAGCAATAGCCGAGTCCGTCTGTTCGTGCGCATGATAAGAGCTTCTTACGAGCGGTCCGGATTCTACGTGACGGAAACCGCGTTTTTGCCCTTCTTCCTTCAACTTCGCGAACTCGTCCGGATGGACGTAACGAACGATTTGCAAGTGATTAGGCGTCGGCTGCAAATATTGACCCAACGTCAAAATATTGACATCGACTGCGCGCAAATCATCCATCGCCTGCAAAATCTCTTCGTATTCCTCGCCTACGCCAAGCATAATGCTCGACTTCGTCGGTATCTTCGGCTTCATTTCCTTCGCTCTCTTAAGCAGCTCGAGCGAGCGTCTATACTTCGCTTTCGCACGGACACGGTTAGATAAGCGCTCCACCGTCTCGATGTTATGGTTCAGGATATCCGGATTCGCATCCATTACGGTCTGCAGAGCATCCCAGTTGCCCATAAAATCGGGAATAAGCACTTCAACGCGGCAGAATGGCATCCGCTTGCGAATTGCGCGAATCGTAGCCGCGAATATCGAAGCGCCGCCGTCGGCAAGATCATCGCGGGCAACCGAGGTCACGACGCAATGCTGAAGTCCCATCTGCTCGGCGGCTTCCGCTACGCGGTCCGGCTCTTGCAGATCAAGCTCTGTCGGCAGGCCGGTCTTAACCGCACAGAAGCGGCAAGCACGCGTACAAATATCGCCTAGAATCATGAACGTAGCCGTTCGATTCGCCCAGCATTCATAAATATTCGGACAACGGGCTTCTTCGCATACGCTATGCAGCGTCTTGCCGCGCATCATTTCTTTAATCTCGGCAAAGTTGCCGTCTGTCGCCAATTTTATACGAAGCCAATCAGGCTTTTGTAATTTCTCACGTTGTTTCATACGGCATTACCTGCTTTCACTTTCGTTGTATAAGGCCACAATCACTTCGCTTATTATATCACGTTTCGGATAAAAACCAATGATTTGCAAAACATATCGTTATTCCGTCATGCTTTTGGAAAGGGTGAGACGTTTGAAAAGGACTTTTCTGCTGAAAGTAGCATTATCGGCCGCATCGCTGCTCCTTGCCGTTCCCGGTATATCCGCTCAGGCCTCGCCTAGCAAGCAGCAGCGAACCGAGCAAGCCGCCAGGCCGACATCTTCTGCAACCGAAGCGGATTTGATCGCAGCAAGAAAAAGCTTATACCATCAACTAAGCACCGTTACGCAAATTCCATGGTTTTGGCTCGCAGCCATTGACCAATATGAACGCTCCATGTCGAAGGTGAAGCCAAAAGCACGGCCAATGCTCGGCAGCACGGTAGGGATATTTATCGATCAGGAGCAATGGGCCGGGCCGCTAAATCCCGATATGGACGACAGCTCTCCCGTATCGATCCAATGGTTCAACGGCATCGGACGCGACGGAGACGGCAATGGTATTGTCGAGCGCAATAGCGATATCGACCTTCTCTACTCGCTTGTCAGCAAGGTTGCGGCCTTCGGCACAACGGAGGAGGACTTCTCTATCGGGTTATGGGAATATTACCAGAACGGCCGAGCAGTCAAGCGCATTCAACAGTTTGCCCGCATTTACGAGCATTTCGGCAAGCTCGATCTGTTCGAGCATGCCTTCCCGCTGCCGATAGGCACCAATTACAGTTATAAGGACACCTGGGGTACGGGACGCAGCTGKGGCGGCAGGCGAACCCATGAAGGGACGGATATTTTCGCTAATCACGGGGTCCCCGTTAGAAGCACCTGCTATGGCGTAGTCGAGATTAAAGGCTGGAATCCGTATGGCGGTTGGCGAATCGGCATTCGGGACTTAAGCAATTTCTATCACTACTACGCCCATCTGTCTGGTTATGACAAGACAGTCGAGGCCGGCACGATCGTTCAGCCGGGTCAAGTGATCGGCTGGGTCGGCAGCTCCGGCTATGGCAAGCCCGGTACGCAAGGCAAGTTCCCGCCGCATCTGCATTACGGCGTATACAGCGATCGCGGGCTTATCGAATGGTCTTTCGACCCGTATCCGATGCTCCGCCGCTGGGAAGCTTCCGAGAGGCAGCGCTTAAGATCCAAACGATAGTGTTCTACACAAGGAGAGGCCGCCCCAACAGCCTATTGGCTTTTGGGGCGGCCTCATTATTAGCGGCTTCACTCCGAGCCGGTATTGCCAGCATTGCCAGCGTTATTGCTATGCTCCCCTGATGCGTTTCCTGCTGAGCCTTCATTGCCCTCCGCCCCGCTGCCGCTCGCATTATTGCCGCTGTCATCCCTATTCTCGCCGTTCTCGCCTTGTGTCGTAACGCCGGAGCCCGGAGACAACGGAACCGATATATTCGGCGCCTGCCCCGCCGATTCGCCAACAGGCTTGCCCGTATTGTCGTAGTAATACATCGGCACATCTCCAACGACGAGCAGGTATGATATCGGAATCTCCGTCTCTACCAGTTCGGGCTCCGTATCGAATGGAATGATAATCGTAACCTCCGCCGTAATGCGAATGTACACCTCGACCAATACCATGTTGATCGCGACATCCTTCTCGCGCGTGCTCAGCTCCACCTTCGCCGCTCCGACCGGCTCGAACTTGACCGGTACTCGCGGCCCGAACGACGATATAATCGCGCTGTTCAGCGCATGTCCGATTGGAATATGCTCTAGAATATCCTTCATATCCTTAAGCGTGTTCTCCACGGTGGACACGGTCTGCGAAGTGATCTTCATATGCTCGGCATAATTGAGAATGAAGCCGGATATTTTGCCGTTGCTGTTCATCTTCCAGTCGATCAGCTTCTCTGATTCCGACTGGTTYGCCACCTGATCCGTAATCGCCTTGTTGATTGCCTGTGTTGCAACCTGCTTAACCCGAATCTTAGCGATATTCATGAGCGGCGGCCTTAAGTTCCGTTCGATATATACAAACGATTGAATCGATAACAACGTCATCACAATAAGGGCAATGAGCCAAAAATTGCGCCGGCGCATACGCGGCCTAGCCGGACGGCTGCCCCATGCGCCTGGAGGCGGGCCGCCGCTGTTCCTGCTCCTCGCACCGAATCCGAGTGAAATAGAAGATGTGCGTTTGCCCCATTTTCCCCGGCTAGCCCCTGTTCTCGACCCCCACTTCGCTCCTGAAGAGCTCGCCTGCTGCGTGCTGGGCCTGCTGCTGCCCCAGCTTACCGTTTTCACTCGTCTAATTGGCCTCCCCGTCCACATGCCCCCGCCGAATGAACGAAACCGCCAGCCTCTCCTTCCCCATTTTGCCAAGTGCAAGGCCTCCTCCCGCTTCACCCTGTCCGCCTTCTATATCCATTCATATGCGTGGCTCGGCCAAAAAAGAAGGCAGCTTGCCCGTTGCGGCTGGGCTGTTCTACCTTATAATGGAATCAGACAGACTCGCGGATTAACGATAGGAGTGTTATAGATGATTATGCGGCCTGAAGCGATTTTGATGGATATGGATGATACGATTATTGCCTTCGAGCATGGAGTAGACGTTGACGCCTGCTGGTTCCAAGCTTGCGGTATCCATCTGAAGAGCAATGACAAGGGCAATATACCGGCATTAGTAAGTGCGATTAAAACGGAGGCCAAATGGTATTGGAGCGACCCTCAGAGGCACCGAGAAGGCAGAATGGATCTCACCGCTGCAAGAACGCGTATCATCGATGCGGCTCTGCAAAAGTTGTCCTTCATCAGCAGCTACAGTTCATCGGTCTCACGAGCAATCGCTCGGGATTACGGACTAGTTCGAAACGAAGCGATCTACTTGTACGAGGATGCCATTGAAACGATTCGGCATATTAGAACATTAGGAATTAAGCTGGCGCTATTAACGAACGGTACGTCAACGGAGCAACGGCACAAGATCGAGCGCTTCAACCTTGAACCGCTGTTTGATCATATTTTTATTGAGCAGGAAGTAGGCATTGGCAAGCCTGATCCCCGCGCTTACGAAAATGTCTTGAAGCGGCTAGGCGTAGAAGTGCCCCACACGGCTTGGATGGTAGGCGACAACTACGAATGGGAGATTACCGCTCCTCAGAAAATAGGCATTCGCGGCGTTTGGATTAACCATAACCGCCCATTGCTCGATTCTAACCCAGATACAGCTCCCTACCAATCCATTGCAACGCTCAGCGAATTGCGCAAGCTGCTCCTATAACGCTGTATCTGTATGAAAAGATGATTATAATCATCTTTTATATCCCGTTTGTTTTCCGGCCCGGCTAGAATGAGAACATACCGAAAGAAACGTACGAGGAGGAAGACAAAGATATGATCACCGTTCCAGCCATTCATACCGTTTTTCAAAAAGAAGCCTTGTTCGCTGCCATTGCCGAGCAGTACGATATCGGCATTCCGCTCACGAGCCGATTTGTCTCGAACGGCTTGAACGATACCTACGACGTCGTTACGGACGAAGGCCGTTACGTGCTTCGCATCTATAAGAAACAATGGCGGAGCGAAGCCGAGATTCGTTATGAGCTCGATCTGCTGCTTTATTTGCAAGGTGAAGGCATCCCTTTATCTAGCCCCCTTGCTCGGAAAGATGGCGAGCTCGTTACCTATATTGCCTCTTCAGAAGGTACGCGCTACGCGGTACTGTTCACTTACGCTGAAGGCATCGCGATAGCGAATGCTCAGACGAGCGTACACTACGGCCGGGCGGCAGCTCAGCTTCATCGTGCAGCGGACGGCTTCGTTCCGTCCCATGAACGCTTCCAGCTAGACAGCGCCCATCTGCTCAATGAACCGCTGGAACATCTGTTGCCCAAGCTTCAACACCGCCCTGACGATGTCCGATTCGTCCAAGAAGCGGCAGTCCGGTTGAAGGATAGGATGAACCGGCTGACGTTAAACGACAACGACTGGGGAGCATGCCATGGCGACCTGCATGGTTGGAATGTGTTCCATGACGAGAAATTCGACGGCAGCCTGACGCACTTTGACTTCGATTGCTGCGGGGCAGGCTGGCGCGCTTACGACCTGTCTGTGTACTTATGGAATCTCGTGCATGGCAGACATGATCCCGAGAAATTCGGTGATGAGTGCTGGGACGCATTTCTGAGCGCCTATGTCGCGGAACGTCCGCTGAGTCAGGCCGATCTTGACGCTATTCCGTTATTCGTGGCGGTTAGGCAGCTATGGCTGCTTGGGCTGCATACCGGCAATAGCGCGGTGTGGGGCGCGTGGCAGGATGACGGTTATTTTGACGGGAAGCTCAAGTTTCTGAAACTGTGGATGGAAGCATACGATTTATAATAAGGTTATAACCAATGTGAAGCGAGGAGGGTGTGCGTTATGCTCATACAACCGCTGGCGCATGCCGAAGCTGAACAAATATGTAATTGGAGATACGATGGCGAGTACTCATTCTATGATATAGCCGATAGCCCGGGCGTTATTACGGAGTTGACGGACGGCAGCTATTATTCGGTTAAGTCGGCTGACGAAGGCGAGTTGATTGGCTTCTTCTGCCTCGGACTACATGCGCAAGTTCCCGGCGGACAGATAGCCGGACTGTATGGCGGGGACGGCATCATCGATATTGGAATTGGGCTGCGGCCCGATCTCGTCGGCCAAGGCCGAGGCTCAGCTTTCCTCGCGGCTATCACCGAATACACGGTGGAGACGTTTCGGCCTCGGAGGCTGCGCCTCAGCGTTGCGACATTCAACCGCAGAGCAATCGCTTTGTATACGAAGGCTGGATACCGGAGGCTAGCTGCGTTTGATAGCTACGGAACGGAATTTTGGCTCATGCATTATACCATTTAGAAATCTATTCAACAAGATTGCTCTCTTCTAAGGGCATCATGCGAGATTATTCAAAAATAAAGCGATATCGGCATAAAACCGGCCACTAGTCGTTTCCTTCAAATCATGTCCAGATCCGGGATACTCCCTAACCGTTAAATTCTCAGCCATTCTGAGGTAACGGTCCAGCTCGCCGTCAGGGATCATAGAGTCTTCCTTTAATCCCCTCGCTACTAAAACGGGAATGTTCACCCGATCATCGAGGTTACGGTGCGTCGATTCTATCTGAATTCGTTGTACGGCCTTGACCCGGATATGCTCGGTACGGCCGAAAGGAATTAAATACTCATTGATATAGGCGCTAGGCCACTCAGGCGGCATCATCCGATGCTCTGGCGGATAATCCCCAATAAGCAGAGAACTCACTTGTGCCTGATGCTTGAGCGCATAACCAAGAGCGTACGACACCCCGCGGGAGTAACCTAGCAAATGAAAGCTTTCCAACTGTGCCTGCTTTACGACTGCCTCTATATCGCTTATATGCTCATCCAAGTCATAGCCAGTGTCTGGCGTATCGCTTTTCCCTCTCCCTCGGAAGGATAACGCGATGCACCGTCTCGGAGAAACCGATAAGATCGTCTCCAACATTTCCAAATACTCTTCCGCCGTTTCCGACAGTCCAGGACAAACGACCAGCGGCAAACGTACATCATCAACGGCAGGTCTAATATCATAATAATGAAGGCTAACACCTTGGTTATTGGCAAAAAAAGATGGGTACGTATGCTTCATTACGGCAATCTCCTCCTTATCGGCCCTCGATTCGATACTTTTTCTCCAGATCAGAATAAGGCCCTGGCGCAATTGGAATCGGCTTCGTAATCGCTGACTCGTCCGCTAGACCATCACTTTCCGTGTCATCATACACAGAAATCCCCAATTCAAGCACTTTGGCAACTATCTCTTCATCGATGTGCACATCATCCATTTGTTCCTCCAGGACGACCTCCATTGTATACTCGTAACCGAAGAGCAGCTCCAATCCTTTCTTATCCGTGTATATTAATGTAACTACAATAGGTTTGCTTCCGCAGCTTATCGGCTGATCCGTAAAGATGGCTATAATGAATTCATCTGCCCGATCGGGACGGTAAATGACAATTTCACCCTTTTCATTCTCATAGAAGCGAGATAAGTTGCTTTTACGGCTTATCCCTTGCGGCAGCTCAATCACGATACTAGCAGTAGCAGCATCTCGAATCGGGCCGAACCGCACGAGCAGATGGTTCATCCCATCCGCATGCTCAATCTTGGACTTCGCCGAACGTATCGTGATCACCCCTGTTCTCCCCTTTCGACCAATCCTGTCACAGCTTCAATGATTTTGCCCCTGAGCTCGGGCGACGTACGGGAGCTGATCGACAAAATTACGTCCTCGCTGATGACATAAGTCTCGTGCCTCATCATCTGGTCAGCCTGATAGAGCGGCAGCTTCTCTCCGATGCGAATGACTTCCTCAATCGACAGCTGTTTAAACTGCTCCTGAATACTGGCTAGCGTCTCCCCGCTCTTCGCGAGCGTCAATAACGCACGAAAATAATGCAAATGATTGTCAGTGTAAACACGCTTATTTCCGACTGTCTCCAAAGGCGGAATAACGCCAATCTGCGTATAATACCGAACCGTTCGCAAATTCATCCCAGCGTCCTCATGCTGCAAAACTTCCGTTAGTTGCTTCGCTGTATATTGCTCCATGCTCCCTCCCCTTCCGTTACACTAAAGTGTATTAGTTACAGTATACTGTAACAATATAGGATTGTAAAATATAAACTATCCTTTGTCAGATCTGATAAAAAACAAAAAAAGCAGACCCACTTGCACGGTCTGCTTTCTGATTATCCCTTATAGCAACGAGCGGATATAAGCGAGGTTGTCGCGGAGCAGCGTCTCGGAATCGGCGGAGCCGCTGAAGTCCTCGAAGCTGAGCCAGCTGTCGTAACCGACTGCCCGCAGCGCGGCAATGACTTGCGGCCAGTGTACCGCGCCAGCTGTAACAGCCGACCACGATGCTTGCCAAATTCGGCCATGCTCGCCGCTTCCGATCGTCGGCAGCGCTGCATCTGTGCGTTGCCACACCGCGTTCTTGACATGGACGTGACCTAAATATTCTCCGAGCACTTCGAGTCCCATTTGGTAGTTCTCGAAGCCTTCATGCACCATGTTGCCCGGATCATATATAACTCCAATATGGTTCGCGTCGAACCCGTCAACCAACCGGCGGGCCAGCGATGCGCTAGGCGCAATATTGCCATGATGAACTTCAATGAGACCTTTGACGCCGTAAGTTCGGCTTAGCGATTCCGCTTCTTGCAAGTAAGTGCGAGCCTCGGCATACAGCTCTTGATAAGTGCGTTTGCCATCATAATTCGGAACGCCGATGCGAATGGAAGGTGCGCCAAGCAACTTCGCTGCACGCATCGCGTTTTCAGTAGCCGCCAGGTCGCCGCTGCCAATGTAAGCTGCCACATTCGGCACGACCAAGCCAGCCGCCTCAGTCAATTGCTTAAGCTCTAACAGCTCGGCTTCTGACGTATCCGTCTCGACTGTGGACAAGTTGTTGCCCCAGAACGAAGGCGCTTCCTCGCGTCTAGCCGGATCCGTCTTCGTGTAACGCCATTCTACGCCGTCATAGCCGTTAGCTCGAAGCAGCTCAAGCGTACGTTGTTGCGAGCAATCTGGAAGCATTACCGTAAATACTGAAAATTTCATACGTCACCCCGATATCATCATTATCGAACACTATTTCGTAACAATCGATCATTGCTGTCCCCATCTTATCATAACGATCATCCCTTCTCTTCGCTTAGCTTTGCCTTTATGGCTCACCTATTTGACTGTGGTTGCTATCGCTTGTAGACTAGACAAGTCATATATCGCAGACAATCACGCACGATAGATATCTATTACTGGAGGAGTTCATACTTATGTCCGTCAATCGACGACTCTTTACCGATAGCGACTTCGAGGAAGTCATCCAGAAGCAGCTCAAAATTCGTGTTTTCCAAGACAATCATATTATTGAAGGCAGCACGGTCGTTGTCCGCTTCGACGATTCAACCGTCGTTACCCAATCGAGCGTCAGTGATATTACGTATCATAAACGAAACGCTTGCGAGTTTTTTGAGCTCAGAAGACGTTAAATATAGGCAAGAAGGGCTGCCCTCGGAGGCAGCCCTTCTTGTTTGGATACTACTTCATCAATTGCACGACTTGGAGCAATCGCTTAATAATAACAGCCGCTTCTGCGCGGGTTGCCGGATCAAGCGGAGCGAATATACCCGCTTTTCCTTTGCCTACTATAATCCCGACTGCCGCTGCGCGCTTCACGCTATCAAGCGCCCAGGCATGGATTGCACTTTCGTCACGGAAGCTTGCTGCGCCCGAAGGATCAGCGGCTTGCTTCACCTGAAGCCCAGCGTTAGCCGCGAAAGTCAGCGCATTGGCCGCCATAACGGCCATCTGCTCGCGGGTAATGTTATCGAGCGGCCGGAAACGGCCATCGGCATTTCCTTTTACAAGACCGTAGCTTGCCGCCGTTACAACCGCTTCCTCGTACCATGCTCCCTTCGCTACGTCGGAGAATGTTATTCCCGTTCCATTCCCTGCGCCGTGCAAGCCTAGCGTTCTTACCAGCATCGTAGCGAACTCTGCGCGCGTCACGCTGCGCTGCGGAGCAAAGCTCGAAGCCGTAATTCCGCTTAAAATTTGCCGCGCTGCAAGCTGTTCAATGTCGCTCTGCGCCCAATGTCCCTTCGTATCGTCGAAGGATTTCGCATTACTCGCAAGCACGTAAATGCTGTTGCTCATGCTCATAATATCGGCATGCGTCATACCTTCAGCCGATTCGATCATAGCTGGCACGTAATGGAATTTTCCTGTGCCAGGATCATAGACGAGCGCAACCGCATCCTTCGTATCGATGTCGCCTTTCGCGGTCAGCGTACGCTTCACGTAACGACCTCCGAAGCTGCGAATTTCTGTCTTCGTATTGCCGTTCGTTACGATAATCGTGAATTCGATCGGTTCGCCTATAAGCTCGAGACCCTGCTCTTCGGCTCTCTTCTCAAGCTCAGTCTTGATTGCTAGCTCCACCGGCTTGATGTTGAGAGTCCAGACTACTTTGCTAAGTTCCTCCGGAGTCAATGTACCAAGCTGACTCCTTACGAACGACAACGGCAATTCATATGACGCTCCGTCAAGTTCGATAACGATGACCGCATCAGCATTTTTTTTGCCAGCTTCAAGCAGTGCAGCGCCAGAGAACGAAACGCCGTTATTCGGTTTGGCAGAATCAATCGTGAATACGATGCGATCCTCGTTCGCGGAAGCCGCTTCACTCAGCTTCGCATCGTTCTGCTTCGTATCAACTGTTTCTGTCACAGGAGGGTCTGGAATGATGCTGCCTCCCCCTGAACCGCCTTGACCTTCATCATCTCTTGCCTCAACTTCGATCGTAAAGATGCGAAGATCACCACCTAACAAGACACTGAGCTTCGTCACCCCTTCAGAGCGTGCGCGTATTACATGATCCGATTCAATCGAAGCAATACTCGCAGTCTCAATAGCGAAAGCCGCATCATCCGTCACGTCTACGCCCTCTGCACCCAGCACTTGCAGTTCCTTCCTCTCTCCCGCTGTCATACGAAGCGGTCCTGTATCGCCATTCTCAAGCTTAATGGAGAATGGCTTTTGCAGATTGGCAAAACCGCCGTTCAGCTCTTCAAAAGCAAAGTTCGGATTGGCATCGGCAATCATCCGAATGCGTTCGCCGCGAACGATCACGTTATCAACGTCGATCGTGCCCGACAGATTGCCTGTTACGTCAATGCCGTTCGTACCCATGCCATCGAGGACGACATTTTGCAGCGTGAGATTATCGACGCCAAAGCCTCCGCCATGGACGATTAGTCCTGCATAAGTGCTGTCCAGCGCGACATTGTCGCGAACGATAACATGACCGTTCAAGTCCTTCTCGCCCGCGAACAGCCAGATCGCGCCAAGATTGATGTTATAAGCCGAATCGGCGCTGCCTGTGCGGATGAGCGTATTTCGTTCAACAACAGTCGTTCCCGTGAAMGGAACCGGATTGAAACGCGTCGATACGGCAATGCCCGCACCGTTCGTGATCGTATCCGTACCGATATTATCCTGAAGCTTATTGTCTTGCCCGCCAAAAATAACGAAGTTGTCCGCTAGCCATGGCAGCGCCACCGTATTGAAGCGCGCCGTATTGTTGACGCTCGCGAGTCCTTCTGCCGACCACATCGCAAGGCCGTCATCGCCTGGATAACGAATATCCGATTGCTCCATCAAGCTGTTGCTCGTTCCGACGGAGAAGTTGATGCCATCCGCCATCAGATTGCGCAAGCGAAGGTTAACCATATGCAGCTCGTCGGTAATTTCCGTACCGCCCCTAACTCTAGACAACCATAAACCCGTTTTGGAATGCTCTACCCACACGTTTTGGATGACTGAGCCTGCACCATAACCGCCATAGAACGCATGCGTAAGCGCTTCGTCGTCGCGAATATTAAGATCGCCGTCAATCAACAGATCGTACACCTGTACGTCGCTGCCCTTACCGATGAACTTCGCTCCAATGAGCGTCGTGTACCACATGCCAGCACCGCGAATCGTAATTTGCGACAGATCAATATTATCTTCGCCAAGATGGAATACGCCGGCCGGGAACCATACTCCCTTGCCCTGCTGCTTCGCGGCAGCCATCGTTTCTTCGAACGCAGCCATGTCGCTATCGCCGTCGCCGGCAACTGCGCCGAAGTCAGTCACCGACAAGAAGCCGTCGGGCTTAGTCAGCGCGTCCTCGACTTGCTCCATGTCAGCAAGGTCAATGACATAGTAATCCGCTTCATTGCCCGCATCCTTCTGCAATCTAATCGTGGCTCCTGCAGGCACGTCGCCGATCAACGCATGAATTTCATCGAAGAAACGGTGCGCGTTGCCCTGATTAGGATCATTCGACCAAGGGTAGCTGCCGTATTCCCAGCCATGCTTGGAGCTCAGCGACAGCTGCTGCTTGAACTCGCCGTTCACATACAGCGCAAGCGTCTCGTTAAGCCCTGCTCCATCCTCGCTGTCAGGAATGACGTAGCGAAGCACGATTGAGTTCGCAGACTTCGCAAGCGTGAATTCGACATACTCGCCTTCCGCATCCAGCTTGACCGCCGATCTTCCCGATGCTTCGGAGGCCATCTCCTTATAGAGACGCGATGGCTCAAGCACTTCTCCGTTCGTAACCGCGTGCTCCGCTTCATAAGAAACATAAGGTACTGTTGCACCGCGATAGTTAATGCCTACACTATTGCGTACGGTGAGGCTGTCGAGCTTCACGCGGCCGGTATCGGCGGCATTCTTCTGAAGCGTGATCGTGTTAATGCCAGCACGCAGCCCCAGTTCAAGCACTAGCTCCGTCCATTCTGTCGCCTTGCCGAATGCCGCTTGCGACACGGGCAAGCCGTTGACGTAAACGCTAAGCGTCCGCTYAGCCGACGAAGCGCTCATATAGCGGAGAGCTATATCATAGTTGCCTGCCTCCGGCGCGTTTACGGTGAAACTAATTTTAGCGCCATTCGTTGTAAATCCGTCCATATACCCGTCGCCTGTGAAGCCTTTGGACGTATCGGAGGCTGCTCCTCCGCCAAAGAATCCCTGCTCCGCTTCATAGCGAACGTCTGAACGTACCGGTGCAAGCGTCCACATCGCATCATCCATATCGGATGGCGAGCCGTGTTTCACTCCACTGTCCGTATGCTGCAACAATCCGCCACGGTCAGAAGCGTTGCCGATTAGCTTGTAGCCAAGCCGATCCTCGGTGTACCACTGCGCCGCATCATTCCCCTTCGCATCCGTATCGAGACTGACATTTCCTTCGTCATCGACCGCGAGCAACTGCCCCGATTCTTTGTTGCGAATCAGCTTGCGGCCGTTGAAATCCTGCTGCAGCCACTGCGCTCCGGTATCGCCCTCAACCGGCGTTCCCGTTACCAACGCACCGTCTTCCACATACATATACTGCGATGTTGCTTTTGATTGAATGGTGACGTAATTCGTATCGTTAAAGATAGGCGTTGCTGTATCGTAGACTTTTCCTTCGCTCATATCAGGCGTATCGAACTCTTCAGGAGCGTATTCGAAGCCCCACTTCACCGAGCCGTAGCCGATCGGGAACAAGCCGCGTTCCGCGTAACCTGCATTGTTCTGGACATTAATCAGCTCGTCATTGTAATAGCCGTTCAAGCTGCGGATCACGTATTCCAACGTACCAGGAACCGCCTCAATGGCCCACTCCGATTCCAGATCGCCTTCATCGGCTTCTTTGCTTTCAATGAATGTCATATCCTTTTTCATGGACATGTAATGGCCGGTTACACGATTGCGCAGACGCTGTACGCCATCAATATCCTCGATATACCAGTGTCCATACCCGTTACTCTCGTCAACATCGCCATAGAGCACGATACCTCCGCTATTTTCGTACAAAAATTTGCCGTTCGCCATGCTTACGATTCGAATCGGACCATCGTACAGCGGCTCGGGCTCCATTACTACCGGCTCGAGCACATACTGTGCGCTGTCCTCTGCGGCAACCAGCTTGCTCACCTTCGTATAGCCTTCACCGTCAGCGTACAGATAATGTCCGGCCCAGCCGCTTCTCAGAACGATAGTTTCGTCGGACGAGCCTGGCTCCATCATCCACTTTGCACTTCCCCAGCATAAGCAAATGCCGTCTTGCGCAACGATTTGTTGCGGCGGCGCATCAAGCTCGACATCCGCACCCACATGCTCCATCGAAACATAATGGTTAGTGGATACGTTTTTCAGCCTGACCGAGTTCGGACTGTCCCCCGTCTTCTCCAAATACCACACCGATGCCGATTGTTCTTCCGTGAGATCTCCGTACTTGACTTTGCCAAGATCGTCTCCAGCATCGGTTACCTCGTATAAATACTGATTCGTCAGCTTATTCTTAATCCGTACGTTACTCGGACCAGATTCTCCTACAGGCTCGAACTGCCAACGCGGACTTCCCCATGCCGGATTGATAACCCCGTATTCCACATATTTCGTTAAGTTCTGCAAGCTCATATATTTCTGTTGTCCGACTACATCATTAGAATCTCGGACACTGTGAATGAGCTTCGTCCCGCCTAAGTCCTCAATAACCCACACTGCGCTCGTCCACGAATCTTCTACCTCAGATACGGAAATACGGCCGTTCGCCATATTTTCAATGTTGATATAGTGGCCAGTTGCTCTGTTCTGGATCCGCTTGCGTCCTTGGAAACGCTCGATCAGCCACTGTCCCTTCTCATCGTCTTCGGCGACATTGCCATATTTCAGTTGGCCGTTCTCATCTTCGTAGAAGTAGAATGGCTGCCATTCATTTTTTATTCGTACATATTGCGGCGTGCCATCTCCTGAAAATGCAGGATCCTCGAACAGCCACTGCGCCGGACCGTCGTTCGGATCGATTGCTCCTGCTTGGGCTGCACCTGCCGCATCTGCAATATTCAAGTACTCTCCTGCCGCGGTCTTGCTTTCGATCGTTTTGTAATCGTCGTACAAGGTTGAGCTGGCAATCGACCATTGATCATCTACTGTACTAACCGTTAAAGCGAGTGCCTGTAGCGAATCCTCCGGACTGTCGTTGCCTGCTCTTGAAATATACCGGCCTGTTGCCAGATTGCGAAGCCGCTGCTTGCCATCATAATCTTCTGTCACCCACTGGTAGTAAACCTTATTTCCGACATCTGTCGTTAAGGCGCCATAGCTTACGGTACCTTCGTCATCATACAAATAAGTCGTACTGATAGGGTCGATCGTGAATCCCGCAATCCGATACGGCAGCGCATCCGGCGCCAGCTCGATTCGCCATTGCGCGTTATCCAGTCCGGGATTCGACCAATCATTCGAACGCACATGCGTATCATCGGGGAATTGGGTATTCAGTACGTACGTGAGCGCGCCAGATGGCGTATTCAGCGCTTCTATATTTTTGAACGTAATATAGCCGGCGTTAGATGCGTCTTCCATCAACCACTCCGACCTCGTGTCTGTGCCGGTTGCCAATGCTTTGATGGGCTCCCATAACACGCCTTGCGTAATATAGTGACCGGTTGCACGGTTCTTGAGGCGCTTCGTATTCGGCGTATCTCCTGCTTCCATAACCCAATGGGAGGAAGCATCGTTTGCCTTTTTATCGCCAAAGTCTACAAATCCATCCGCGGCTTCGAATAAATATTGCCCTGCTTTGTGCTTATTCGCCAGCCTGACCGGAACGGCTTCTTCCACCGGCTCGAGCGCCCATTGAGGGCTCTCGAATGTGATATTAATATCGTTGCTCACCTCCGCGAAACCAAGCTGATCCTCTTGGTGAATGACAAGATTGGCGCTCGAAGGTACGGTTGCACTCTTGATGACGACAAACCCCGGGCGATTCGATTCATGAATCGTCCATTGGTCCGCATTCGTGCTTGTCGTTATCTCACGGGCGGTTAGCGCATCGCGACGCTGCGTCACGTCCGCGATCGTTATGTAATGGCCGGTTGCGCGGTTGCGAATTCTTTTGTTGCCGTTGTAGTCCTCAATCTTCCATTGTGCGGACTCGTCTTCATAGCTTGGAAAACCGTAGCGAACAACGCCTGATGAATCCTCGTAAAGGTAGTTGCTCTTCCACTTGTTCTTGAGCCTAACATAGGAGTCGCTAACCGCATCCCCGCTTTCTCCTGCCAATTGCTCGTCAGCCGCGTATACCGGCATCGCCGTTAATACCAGCAGCAGCGATAGCAGCAAAGCGAGATATGACCGTGCTCGTTTCATTGCAAAACCTCCCTATTGTATATGAAATAATCTCTCTATAAGCATAGGTTGGAATCGCTTACATAACGATGTGTATTATTAAACGAAGTAGGTGTATTTTTACTAAATGTTGGTTTAATATCCATCTAATCGTGTCATACGCAAAAAAACTCTCCATCACTCGCTGTTGAGCGAGCCGGAGAGCTGGAGACTTTTTGATTGAACCAATTAACGCTTACGCTTATGCCAGCTTCTGATACATATGATGCAAATATCGCCAGCGGATCATGAAGAAATAGACCAGCTGAATAAGGAAGAACGAGATGTAGATTTTGGTCGCGTTGCCTAGCATCGCATATTGAACGACGCCCTCCATGTTGATGAACGCCACTGCGCTATGGATAAGTCCCAGCAAGAAAGGCAGGAAGAACATAAGCACGAGCTGGCGTGTCACTAACCGCTTAAGCTCTTTGCGGCTAAGTCCTAACTTGCTTATCATCTGATACTGACGCTCATCCCGCTCCAGATCGGCATAAAGCCGGAAGTAGATGAAGCTGGCCGCGAATGTGAAGAAGACAACGCCGACGAGCACGCTGATAATGAACAGAATCGCATTCAACTGCTTGTCGTGATACCAGTCCATAACCAGCAAGTTATAATAGTATTCGCCGTTCTCGCTATGTGCCGGGATAAGCTCCTCCAAGCCTCGGCTTATGCTTAGCGTATCCGACCAGTCTGGCACGACATAATAATAGACCGTCTCGCTGATGTTATTTTCTTGCTCGAACTGCGACTTTGGAATCGTATTGAACAGCTCGTCGGACACGATTAAGGTATCGCCGTATTCCGTTGAGATCAGTTCATTGAATCTGTTCTTAATGATCATATCAGATCTCGACCACTCTCTCACCGCCGTTAGCAGCCCTGCGTCGTCATAGCTTCGATTGCTGCGCGATGCAATTCCCGATGCGATGCTGACTTCCGTATTCGACAAGCTCTCCGGCTCATAACCAAGCAGCGTGGCAAGCTTGTTGAAGTCGCTAAGACGAATGACCATTCCGCCCGCGTCCGTATACCTGTGCATGACAGCAGCCTTCTCATAAGCGAATCCACCGCTCGATAACTTCTCGTCAAATGTCTTGATATGCTCCTGCTCCATCTTGTTATGGTTCAATGACCGGTACGTGATCGCGTATGGATTCATTTTCTCCGAGCGGACAGGATCGCCTACAGCTAGACAAACGCCGATGCCAGAGAACGCGACAGCCATGACCGTAGCGACCATAAAGAACATAATCGCGTTGTCCTTCATGCGGTACGTCAAATCCGATAAAGTTAGAAGATTAATCCGGCGAAAAAAGAACTTTTCCCGCTTCTTCATAGCCCGTATCGCATATACGCTGAGCTGCGTGAACATGAAATACGTACCGAGAATAACACTGCTGACTGCGGAGATAAGCAGCGTGAAGTAATACGCTTTGCCGAACACGAAATAGAACACCATGCCATAACCGCCCAAGATTAGGACGAGCGCCAGCAGAGAAAGCCACAGCGACGGCTTCGGTTCAGGCTTCGGCTTCTCGCCTTCCTTGATGAGATCCAGCACTTGATTGCGCTTGCCGATCCGCAGCGTCAGAAGCGAGACGAACAAGAAGAGCAGCGCGAACGCTCCCGCCGTCGTCCATATCGCTTCAATAGGGACATAGAAATTGAGCGTCTCCTCAAGCATCAGCATACGTGAGCTAATAAGTAAAATGAGCTTCGTGAAGAGCAATCCAATGACAATGCCGCATACAACGGAAGCCAGGCCGATAATCATATTTTCGATAAAAGTCAGCTTCTTGCGCTGTCTCTCCGACATGCCGAGTATGAGCAGGATGCCGAACTCGCGTTTCCGCACCTTGAGAAAGGCGCTTGTCGAATAGAGCAGGAACAGAAACGAGAATATAAAGATCAAATACTGCGATATTTTCAGTCCCATCCCGCCAAGGTAAGAAGCCGTCTCGCTGCTGGATGCAAGCTGCCCCTGAAAGTCAGGGTGATAGAGCAGCACCGCGTAGATGAAAAACACCATAACGGAGAAGGCGCTGCTCATGAAATGAGCGGCATACGTTCTTTTTTTGCGAAAAACGTTATTAAACGCGAATTGTCGAAAATTCATTCTCGTTCCCCCCAAGCAAAGCGAGCACGTTGATGATTTTTTGGTAGAAGGCCGGACGGTTGTCGCCGCAATGAATCTCGGTGTAGAACTGTCCATCCTTGATGAACATAACTCTATCGCAGTAGCTTGCGGCCATCGCGTCATGGGTCACGAGCATCGTCGTCGCGTTCTCCTCCTTGTTCAGTTGCGCCATCAGCTCCATTACATCCCGCGCCGACTTGGAATCGAGATTACCGGTCGGTTCGTCAGCCAGCAGCAGCTTCGGAGTGTGAATGAGCGCCCGCGCAATTGCCGTACGCTGTGCTTGACCGCCCGATATTTCATAAGTGCGTTTATCGAGGATACCGCTAATGCCCAGCTTCTCAGCCATATAGGCAACTCGCTTGTTCATCTCTTTCAGGTCTACACCGTCGAGTGTTAGCGGCAATACGATATTTTCCTTCACCGTTAACGTGTCGAGCAGATTGAACGCTTGGAATACAAATCCAAGCTCCCGCCGGCGAAACTGGGAGAGCTTCTCGGAGGACAGCTCATAAGGATCTTGTCCGTTAATACGAACCTCGCCGGAGGTCGGACGGTCGATCGTGGACACCATATTCAGCAGCGTCGTTTTACCGCTGCCCGATGGGCCCATGATGCCGACGAACTCCCCCTTCTCAATCGTCAGATCAACGTTCGTCAATGCTTTATAAGCAACCTTGCCCGGATATATTTTATTTAAGCTTCGTACATGCAGCAGTTCCACTGGATGATCTCTCCTCACATTTTGTTGATAGGTTTAGTTTAGCCCAAAAAAGCCGCCGCTCCTATGAGCGCAGCTTTCATTTACCTAACAACTTTGTAAGATTGGCGAATGGGCCATTGGATATGCGCCGGGTGACGAGCCGTAAGTGCGCATATGTTCTTACAGCACATGAGTAACTCTGCCAAGCAGGCTGTAGGATCATATATGCGCTTACAGACTCGGATCGGTGTGAAAAACCGGTCGAAGGGGAGCTGTACGTGCGCATATGCTCTTACAGCTCAAGAGTAACTCTGACAGCGAGCTGTAAGAGCGTATTTGCGCTTAAAGCCTCGGATCGGTGTGAAAAGCCGGTCGACGGGGAGCTGTACGTGGTGCGCATATGCTCTTACAGACCTCCCACCCGGGCGGCATACGGGAATGTAATGCGTACGGTCGTTCCTTCGCCAACCTTTGATTGCAGCTTGATATCGTGGTTCATCTTGTCCAGCACCAGCTTCACGATATAAAGGCCCATGCCTGTTGATTCCTTGAACCTACGGCCATTTTCTCCAGTGAAGAACGGCTGGAAGACGCGTGACAGATCAGATGCGGGAATGCCCGCTCCCTGATCGATAACCTCCAATATAACCGACCGATCGTCTGTCGTTGCCGACACGGTCACCTTCTGCTTCGTGCCCGCCGAGTAATTAATCGCGTTGGCAATCAACTGCTGCAGGATGAACCGCAGCCATTTGCCGTCGGATTCCACGCGAAGGGATTCATCAATCTGAATCTCGGGATAAACGAAGCTGCGGATGAATAGCCGTTTATTTTCCAAAATGACATCGTTCACGAGCTCCCTAAGCGATAACGTCTCCACCTGAAAGTCCTGCTCGAACGTCTCCAGCCTCGCCATATACAGTACCATCTCAAGTCCCTTGCGAATACGATCCGTTTCCTCGGACATGCTGACATCCCGCGGCTCGTCGCTATCCTGCAGCAGCAGCTCCAGCACCGAGAGCGGCGTCTTCATCTGATGTACCCATTGATTCATGAACGTAATCTGATTTTGCCACTTGCGCTCATCCTCTAAAATCTGCTTCTGATAATGGCGGTATTGCGTATGCAGCAGCTCTCCAAGAGCCGCTTGCAGCGGGGCCGATTCCAACGTTTGAATCGATTCCTCGATTCGAACCTGCTTGCTCGACAGCACCTCATAGAACCGCCGATGACTTGCATACCGGTAAACCAAATACACAGCTAAGAAGAAAAAGCCAAGCAAATACGCATACAGCGCAACCTTCCAATTCCGATAACCTTCCAAATAAAAGACCACGGTCACCGCCGCCATCTGTAGCAGAACGACACCAACCAAAGGCCATTGCTCGCGGAGGAACAGCTTCATAGCTGTCTCCCCTCGCTCCAAGTGTCGCTTAACCGATAGCCTGTGCCGCGAACCGTTTCCAGCGAGCCCTCAATGCCAAGCTCAGCCAGCTTCTTGCGCACTCGCGTAATGTTAACACTGAGCGCGTTATCATCCACATACGTATAATCATCCCATAGCTTCTCCAAAATGATCTCTCTGCTGACCAGTCGCTCGAACCTGCTTAGCAGCGTCTCTACAAGCACCGTCTCCTTCTTCGTCAATGCAGCGGTCTTGTCCCCCAGTCTGAGCTCCATTCGCTCCGGGTAAAGCGTCAATCCTGCCCGTTCAACGAGCCGTTCAGCCGAAGATGCTGCATAATCGCCGTAGACTCGCCGCAGCTGGCTGCGTATCTTGGCCATGACGACCTCATAATGAAAAGGCTTCGTCATATAGTCGTCGCCGCCGTTCTCGATTGCCCGTACTTGATCCATCTCGCCGCTTCGGGCGGAGATGAAGATGATCGGGCAAGTCGATACAGTACGAATCTGCCTGCACCAATAGAAGCCGTCGAAGCTAGGCAAATTAATGTCCATCAACACCACATGCGGCTTGATCTGCTGGAACTGATCCAGTATATGTTGGAAGCCGCTGGCGATAACGGCTTCATTGCCGTACTTCTCGATATGTGCGCGCAGCAGCTCGGCTATCTTCGCGTCATCCTCTACGATCATGATCGTGTACATGCTCCGCCTCCACTAGACCTTTGATATACAACAATTATACACCGATGACACTCACGGATAAAATTGAATATCCATAACCCTTTGCAGCGGCAGGGCTAGTGTCTCGCAAGGCGTGCTAGAAGGCAAAAGATAGTGTATATCCTAGAACCTCTCAAGCTCGAGAAGGATACATATATAGGAGTACGAACCACTAGGAGGAACGCATATGACGAAAGTCTATATCAAACGTCCATCCGTCTCCATTCAAGGCAGATACGTCATTGATCCGAGGCAGATGACCCCGGTCCATCACCATCATCATCACCACCATCATCATGAAAACCACGCAGCTATTGCGCCTGTTCACAAGCCGGTGAAACACAAAAAAATAAAAATCGTTAAAGTGCCTAAAAAACGTTACTACAGTCCTCCAGGCGCGCCCCTGCTATTACTGGAGGGTCAATGCGTGCCTGTAAGACACTGTTGCGATCATGAAAAACAACATGATGAGCATAAGCACAAACATGAACACAAGCATGAACACAAGCATGAACACAAGCATGAACACAAGCATGAGCACAAGCATAAGCACGATGAAAAACCTAATCCGCATCATGACAAAAAACTGAAAAAAGCTAAAAAAGTAAAACTCGTGAAACGGGCTAAAGCTATAAAAAAATGGAAGAAGATACATGTTGTTAAGAAGGTACATGTTATTAAAAAAGAACATGTTGTTAAGAAGATAGTTGTCGTCAAGCCTATCAAATGCGTTAAAAAACCAAAAGCTCTAAGAGGCCTAAGAGGCTACAATGGAGCGCAAGGCTTACGCGGACTTACAGGACCGATCGGTGCTACTGGAGCTGCCGGCGCTGAAGGGATTATAGGGCCAATCGGACCTCAAGGCGTTCCAGGCATCCAAGGGCCAGTCGGACCAACAGGCGACCCAGGACCTGAAGGACCACAGGGCATCCAAGGCATCCAAGGCATTCAAGGTCCTCCTGGGCCAGCATTCATTGGCGACTTTTCCGAACTGACAGCCTTATTGGAAGCGTATTTGCTGGAAGGCACTACGGTCACTGTCATGACTGCCGGACAACCGACAGGCTTCACTGGCACGGTATCGAGTATTCAAGATACCCTAGTCACTTTTATCACTGGTTCGTCTACGCTCATGACCATTCCGCTGAATCAAATTACGAACATCGAAATCGACGAGCCAGCGGATTAAGCACAAGCAAGAAGCCCGACCCTCCATACGGAGAATCGGGCTTCTGCCTTCCTATTCGACTTTGATTGGATCGTAGAATTTCTCTTGTACCAGCTTAGCAGAGTTGTCGAGCAGCTTCTGCAGGTCTGCGCCTTTTTTGGAGAATACTTCTTGCAATACGTTCGTTACTTCACCGTAGTAATCTTGCGTATTGTATTGCGCTTCTGCTTTACCGTCAAGCAAGCTGTCGGATTCAGCAGCGTATTTGTATACGTTGTCGTATTTGTCGAAGATCGCTTTTGCCTTTTGACCGTACTCGGAATCGCTGCCGAAGTAGTTCAATTGCGGCGGAATGAAGAATTTGCCTTCTTCTTGACGTTTCTTAATATCGTTCTCGAGCGACTCCAGACCTTTGTCTGTGAAGTAATCGAACGTTACATAACGGAATGCGATTTCTTGCTCGTCTTTCGAAGCATTCGGGTTGATAACAAGGTAGTCGCCGCCAAGAACGCCTGTATGCTTGCCGTTCGCATCTGCTTTCGGCATTGGGAATGTCAATACGTCCGCCGGCTGCATGCCGCCTTGGTTAAGCGCTTGCTCCAGTACGCCTTCAGCGCCGGCAATAACCATTGCCGTACGGCCTTGTGCGAATGCGCCTACTGCATCGCCCCAGCCAAGTGCCCAGTCTTGCGGAATTGCGTTAGCTTCCCATCTCAGCTTGTTGTAGAACTCAAGCGCTTTGACGCCTGCAGCCGAGTTGAAGGCTGCCGTTACTTTGCCGCCCTCCACCGTTTGGATCTCGCCGCCTGCTTCGAACAAGAAATTCGTCCAGTTCCAGCCAGCTTCCGTGCCTCTTCCCATTGGTGCGATACCGGCAATACCTTTGCCAGGGTCGGCAACAGCTTTAGCCGTGTTGTACATATCGTCCCAAGTCCAGTCATAGCCAGGTACTGCTACGCCTTTGTCGTCAAGCATCTTCTTGTTGACAACCGTCGTCGTCACATAACCTTTTTGGGAGATGCCGTATACTTTGCCGTCGATGTTGAATTGCGATTGAAGGATCGGGTTGATTTGATCTTTGTATTCGTAGTTATCCCACAGCTCCGTAATATCGGCAGCCCAGCCGCGTTCAACAAGGAACTTCGCTTCTGTTGCCCAAGTGTTGAATACGGTCGGCGCTTCGTTCGAAGCCATTTTCACGCCGATTTCCGTCGGGTTGTAGTGCCAGTCGCTTTTTACGATTTCAACGTTCGGGTATTCTTTGATGAAACGCGCGATTTTATCGTCTTCCGCTTTGCGGTTTTCGACTTGGTCAGGTAATGGATAATAAATGCTGATCGTTACTTTTTTGTCCTTGATATCTTCCTTAGGCGGTTCCGTCTCTTCCGAGCCTTGGTTGCTCGGTTTATCCGTTGCCGCCGGCGGTGTCGTTTCCTCCGTCTTATTGTTTCCGTTGCCGCTGCACGCTGCGACGATCGACATCAGCAGGACGAGACAAACCATGACTACGACATTTTTCTTTAGCATCGTTATACCCCTTCTCATTCGGATTTGTTTTTACATTCTCATCATAACGAAGGCGTTTTCATGCGACGAGGTGTATTTTTATGTCGATCATGTGCAGGTTTACGATTCGTAGAACCTGCTATCCTTTCACGCCGCCGAGCTGTAATCCGCGCATAATGTACTTTTGGAACATCAGGAAAACAACGATTGGAGGCAGCATGACCWTCGTCAGAATCGCGAACCGAATGTTCAGGTCAAGCCTGCGAGCCTGAATAACATACTTGTAGATTGCCGTTGCAAGCGGATACGTATCATCGCTTTGCATGACGAGCGAAGGCCAGAACCACTCGTTCCATGCGCTCGAGAATACGAAGATCGCCAGCGTCGAGAAGATCGGAACCGATAGCGGGAGCGCGATCCGCGTGAACGAGCCCCACTCCGATGCGCCGTCGATGCGCGCTGCTTCGAACATTTCATGATGGATGTCATCGAAGAAGTTTTTCAGCAACAATAAGAAAAATGCGCTTGCGCCCGCAGGCAGCCAGAATGCCCAATACGAGTTAAGCAGCCCGAGATCCCGCAAATTAAGGAAGTTCGGAATGATGTACGTGCTAGGCGGAATGAACAGCGTAATCATGAAGAAGAAGTAAATCCCCTTCTGATACGGAACGTTCAGCTTCGACAAGCTGAATGCCGCAAGGCCGAGCACAACGACCGTCACGATCATATTGCCAATGAAGATCGCCAGCGTATTGCCCAAGAACTGCGTTAAATCAATATAGTTCCAGCCAGTCTTATAGTTGTCAAAATGCCATTCCACCGGCAAGAAGCGCGGCGGGAAGGAGTTGACCTCCGTATTCGCCTTAAGTCCGTTGAACAACGTTGACAGAATCGGATAGAGCATGGAAGCGACCATGATCAGTATAATGAGGACGATTAATGCCAAACCTGCTATATTGGATTTTTTCTTATAGTCGTAGTCGGATAAAATACCGCGATCCATCGTTTTGGCCTTCATGGTTAGTTCCCTCCCTTGTTGTTCAGCCTGAATTGAAGCAGTGCCAGACCGCCAAGCACAAGGAACATCAGAACGCCAAGCGCAGAAGCTACACCGTAATCCAATCGTGTTGTTGCATACTTAATAATGAGCAGAGCATACGTGAGCGTTGCTTTGTTCGGACCGCCGTCCAGCAAGGCAAGCTGCGACTGAAACCCTTGCGATGTGCTGATCAGTTGCATCAACAGCAGCAGCATCAACAGCCCTCTGATGGAAGGAAGCGTAATATGCCATATTCTACGGAATATGCCCGCGCCATCGATCTCCGCGGCTTCATACCAATCCTTCGGAATGCTGAGCATGGCTGCCAAATAGATAAGCATGGCAGACCCGAATTGCTGCCACGATTCCATGAAGACGATCGAGATCATCGACCATGATTTATCGGATAAAAAAGCGATTTGATTGGTGCCAAGTCCAGTCAATGCACCGTTAATCGGTCCGACCGGATCGTAGAACCAGCGCCATAGCCCGTACAATACGACCGCCGGGAGCACGTTAGGCAAATAAGCGGCGATACGTACAATCCCTTGGAAGCGGCGCATCTCGGATATAATAATGGCAAATACGATCGGAACCCAGAAGCCCATAACAAGACCGAGGAACATGTAATACAGCGAGTTTTTGATCGCAATCCATACGTCGGCGTCCTTGAACACCGTTTTATAGTTATCGAATCCTACAAACTCATTCCCTTTGACGAAGTCGATGTGGTAAAAGCTATAAAATAACCCTTTCGATATCGGCACCCACAAAAACAATAAAAAAATGATGGCGGCAGGCACTAAAAACAAATAACCCGGAATATGTTTTTTCCACCTGCCCGGCTTGCGCAAGGCTTTGACGCCCGGCGATTCGCTCATTGCGACTTGTTGTTTCATCAGCGTTCCCTCTTTTCTTTTCTATCGCTCTATACCATTTTAGAAGGATAGACGCTCGCTGATAATGTGCATATCTAAGGCAATGATGTTCATTTTTACTCGTTGTGCGCGGAGCGATATCGAGTCGTTCTAATCGCTTGACTGCTTCTTCATCTCGCTCGGACTCATGCCAAAGTACTTTTTGAATATTTTGCTGAAATGCTCCGGCGACTCGTACCCGACCCGCTCCGATATTTCGTACCTGCGAAGATCGGTTTGCAGCATGAGCCGGCGGCTTTCTTCCATCCGCAGCTTAATGACATACTCCCACAGGTTATAGCCCGTATCCTTCTTGAACAGATAGCTCAAGTAGTTCGGACTGACGTGATTTTTCTGAGCGACCTCGTGCAAGGTTAGACCCTTTTGGTTAAAAAATTGATCGATGTACGCCTTCGACTTCTCGACGATCAAGCTGTTCTGCGCGCTTAGATCCTCCTCTGTCGGATCTTGCGTATACGTGCTCCAGTTGAAATCGCCGTAGTAGAATACATAATGATCGCGATGCTCGCGATTCCACAGAATCGCCTTGCGCGCCTGTTCGTCCAAGATACTTAAGAACTCGATGCCTCGCAAAATTTGGCTAATTCCAATGACGCAATGCAAGCTCAAATATTTGTGGATATTATAATGAAGGCTGCGCCCGATCATATCGAGCTGATTGATCTTATTGACGGAGGACTCGCTGAACTCGCTCTCGTCCCATTGAATGAGAATGCTGATCTCCTGATTGGGCGAATAGAACGCCAAGTAGTTCCATTCCTTCTCGAGCAGTTCTCCTGCAATGTTGAGCGCCGCATACTGCAAAAGCTGTGCGTCGCTCGCAGGGATCGCGCGTTCCTTTGCCGACGTGAAGTTAAGCTTCAGCTTAATGACCGCAAAGTACGGCCCTTCGACTCGAGTTCCGAACCGCTCATAGAGCAGCTTTGCCGCCTCTGCGGCATTGCTCTGCGGAGGGGCAAGCAGCCGATTATACAGCTCGGTCCGCTGCGGAAGCGGCTCATCCATACGGAAGTGCTCCTGCATTTTCGAGAGGAATTGATCCTCCGCGGCTGCCGGTTTATCCATCTTGAGCAGCACATTCCGAACCGAATCAAGAAACTGCTCATTGTTAAGCGGCTTAATCATATAATCCTTCGCGCCAAGGCGAATGGCCATCTGTGCGTATTGGAACGTCTCGTATGCGGATATAATAATCGTCTGTACCCAAGGTTTAATGAGCTTCGCTTGATGCATTAGCTCGATACCGTTCATAGAACCCATCTGAATATCGGTTACGAGCAAGTCTATTTCTTCAATGCGCAAATAATCGAGCGCCTCATAGCCGCTGTGGGCAATATACACATTAGCTAGACTGATACCCGAAGTAGATAGCAGGTTGCTCAGCCCATCACAAATCAACGGCTCGTCGTCTACGATCAATATATTGTACATCCCTGCTGCCTCCCTATCCTATACCTCGTGAATCTGTTGTTCCTCTGTAATCATAGGCAATACGATCATCGCCACTGTGCCGCCCTTCTCTCTTTCTTTATAGCTTAGCCCGTATTGGTAGCCGAAATGCAGCTGTATGCGCTGCTGAATGTTTCGTATGCCATAGCCCGACGTATGATCCGGCTTATCCTCGTTAAGGATGCGCTCAAGCGCTGCATAATCGACCGTCTTATGCCCGTTGTCCTCTACCTTGATCGTTACTCGCTCTCCCTCGATCATCGCCGAAATCCGAATTTCGCCATCCTCGCCCATGTTCTTGACGGCATGGATCATCGCATTCTCGATCAGCGGCTGCAGCGTAATCTTAGGAATTAACACCTGGCGCGCGKCGTCCGGAATAATCCAGTTCACTTCGAATTCATATTTGTATCGCTTCTGCTGCAAGCTCACATACGCCGATGCATGCTCCAGCTCTTCCTCCAGCGTGATCAGCTCCCGGCCGCGGCTGAGGCTGATCTTCATCAGCTTGGATAGCTCCTTGATCATATCCGCGGATTCCGTCTTGCCCTCGAGCGAGCTTTTCCAATAAATGCTTTCCAGCGTATTGTAGAGCAAATGCGGATTAATCTGCTGGTACAGCAGTTGCAATTGCGACTCCTTCTGCTTCAGATCCATATGGTACTTATAATGGATAAGCACGTTAAGCCTTCTGGCCATATCGTAAAGCGCGCCAACGAGTACGCCGACCTCGTCGTTTCTTCCTTTGAACGGCGTCTCCGGCACAAGCTTGCCCGGCTCATAGGTGCGCACGAACTGTGCCAGCCGCTGCAACGGCGTCATTAACGAACGCCAAAAATAAATCATAACGATACAGCCAAGAAGCAAGTAAACAACCGATATCAATTGGATAACGCGTTTCAGCTCGTTCTGCTGTTTAAGCAGCGACTCCACCGGAATCTGATAAATAAGCTTCGTCTGGGTGCCTCGGTCATAGTTGATCACGTAGATCGAATCTTCCGTAATGAGGTCAAGATTGCCTTGCGAATTGACGCCATCGGGAATCGAAGCATCAGCTGGAAGGGACAGAATCGTATCAATCAGATGAGGTTCGGTTGCGCTCATGACGCGATCGTTCCAATCGGTAAAATAAATATGGCCATCCGGCAGCGATACGGATCGCAGCGATTCCCCGATCTTTTTATCCATTTGCGTCGCGACAAGAATGCCTATGGTATCGTTTGCAATATTCACGCTGTTGACGGCTCGAATATACGCATACGTCTTCACCCTAGACAAGCCGATATTCGTGTCGATCATCGTCATATAGCCGCCGCTGTTCCGTTTCACCGCATCGTCGAACCATTCGGGCTTGGTCTTATCATTGAAGAAATATACGCCGGTCTGATTAAACTGCTGCTTCGGAGCGAAGAAATAATAATCGTTCGGATCGTACACGTACAACGAATAATAAACCGCTTCCCCTCCGTTTAATGGAATCGAGTTGTTGGAAAGCAGCTTGTCGACGCTGTCGAACTTTCTTACCCGTTCGATGACGGCATCGTGCTCGCTCGGAATAAGCTTTTGCACAACGGGGTTTTGGATCATCGTCGTCGTTATTTTGCTTACGGTATCGATGTCGCGGTTAATAAGCGTGTAATTCTGCTTAATGAGCTCGACGTACGCATTCGTCACATGATTTTTGAGCAGATGCTCCGTCTTCATGTTGCCGTACCAATGGAGCAGATAGATCGGGCTTACCATTACGAGGAACAATAGGATAAGCTGCTGCTTGACGTTAAGCTTTGTCATAGGATTGATAAGGCCCGTTCTCATGCTGGCACCTCCGACTAATAATTGTACTATAGCAAAAAAAGCTTTCCATAAGTGTGGCTATTTCTATGCTCTTCATGAGCGTTATTACGATATGGCCTGCTTTATTATTCGTCTTTCCCCAGCCAAAAACCTGTAGATGGCCACATCTGTGCAAAAAAAGAGACCGAGTGCCAAGGCGGTCAGCCTTGCACCCAAGTCTCTTCCTCGCAATTACAGTTCCTTCACCATTAGCACATGGGGAATGCCTTCCTCCATGAATACATCGGATGCTGTGCGGTAACCAAGCTTCAAGTAGAAGCCTTCCGCCTCCGTCTGCCCGTGCAGCTTCGCCTTGGATGCGCCATCCCGCTTCGCCAACTGCTCCAGCTTGTCCATTATGACCTTGCCAACGCCGTACTTCCGATAGGCGGCCCGAACGCATATGCGTTGAAGCTTCGCTGTCTTCGTCTCCTCATCGACCCGGACACGCCCAGTGCCTACCGGCTTCTCGTCGTAATAAACGAGCGCATGGCTTGTCTTTCCGTCCAATACATCGTATTCGTCGATCTCCACTTCCGCGGCTACGCCCTGCTCTTTCACAAACACATCCATGCGTATGTCAAAAGCAAGCTTCAGCTGCTCTTGATTCGTTATCTCGACCGCTTGCATCATTGTTTGTTCCATCCTTCCGCTCGCTCTGAGGCTGCCTGATTTATGGTTCATTATTTATTAAACCATGATATCAGCCACTGTCTCAAGTAAGCCTCCCAAGTCGAGCACACTCCACGCATTAACGGCAATTCGTCGAACTAATTTTGTTTGCCATGCCGACATACCGCATATAGTGACAATTTATCGAACTAAATTGTCGGTTTGCTCACCTTGCGCCAAAAACGCCCCATTAGTTTCCCGAAATCAAACTAATGAGGCGTTTCCCCACCAAAAGAGCGATTTAGTTTCCTAAAACGACACTATCACGCACCCGGACTAGCTAGCTTCCGAAGCTGCCGCTCGTATCGAACAGCTGCGCCTCCACCGTCTTGAACTTGGAAGCCGCTGCCCGCTTGTTAAGTTCCGCCAAGTAAGCCTCCTCGTCGATCGGGAGCTCGACCGTCTGCTCCAGCCAGCTGGACAGGTGCATCGCGTTCGACAGAGTCAGGCTGTGAATGCCTTCCTCGCCGCCCGCAACAAGCGGCGAGCCGTGCAATACCGCCTTCGCGAAAGCGGACAGAACGCCCATATGCTGGCTGTTGTCCCCATGCGTCTCGACGACGGACACTTCGACGCTCGGACGCGCGAAGCCTTCTTTCGTCTCGAAGCAGAATTCCCGCTCGCTCTGGCTGAGCTTATGAAGCGTCAATTTATCGTTCTCGCAGATCAGTTTGCCCCGCTCGAGCGTAATCTCGAACCGATTCGTTCCCGGCAGATCGGCGGTCGTCGTAATGAATACGCCTGTCGCTCCGTTCGGGAATTCCAAGTATGCCGTCACATCGTCCTCGACCTCGATGTTATGCCACTTGCCGTTATGGCAGAACGCCCGTACCTTGCTTGGCATGCCGCAGATCCATTGGAGCAGGTCGATATTATGCGGACATTGGTTGATAAGTACGCCTCCGCCCTCGCCCGCCCAGGTCGCGCGCCAGCTGCCGGAATCATAATATGCCTGCGACCGGTACCAGTCCGTTATGATCCAGTTGACCCGCTTGATCGCGCCTAGCTCGCCGCTATGCACAAGCTCATGCATTTTGCGGTATACCGGGTTCGTTCGTTGATTGAACATCATGCCGAATACGACATCGCTCTCCTGCGCCTTCTCGTTCATTTCACGGACCTGCTTCGTATATACGCCAGCCGGTTTTTCAACCATAACATGGAGTCCACGCTCGAAAGCCTGGATAGCGAGCGTTGGGTGATCGTAATGCGGCGTAGCGACGATAACGGCATCGCACAAGCCGCTGTTCATCAGAGCCTCCGGCCCGTCAAACATCGCTACCGTATCCGGCAAATACGCTCTGGCTGCTTCAAGACGCTTCTCGTCCTTGTCCGCCACGGCGGTCAATACGATTTCCGGCACTGCGCCTCCCGTCAGTTTCTTCGCATGATCCGTCCCCATATTGCCCATACCGATAATACCTAATCGCATGCTGCTCATCACCTATTCTCCTCCTATCGATAGCCTAGCGCGGCTAGATTATTGTAGCTCGTCTGCAAGCATTCGAACGGACTTCCTTGGCAGGTGTCCTGCTCCACGAGCAAATATTTCGCATTCGTCTTCTCAAGCGCTTTCATAATTGCCGGGAAGTTCATATTGCCTTCCATAACCGGCGCCATTAATTGTTCCATGCCTCTTACTGCCATATCCTTCAGATGCACGCAGTGAAGGCGATCCTGCAACCGTTCGATCCACTCGCATACGTCAGCGCCTGCTGCCTGCACCCAATACGTGTCGAGCGTAATGCCCATTTCCTCCGGGGACAGGTCTTCGATCAGCCTTTCGATCATGCGTCGGCCGTCGATCTTCTCGAATTCGAAATTATGATTATGATACATGAACAGTTTGCCTGCTTGTGCGATTGTGCCGGCGGCTTTGCGCACGTCTTTGGCGAAATAATCGTACCAGTCCATCGTACGGTATTTATCCGGCATGCCACCGATGCCGATGTAATCGCAGCCAAGAATGTCATGCTCTTCGATGACTTTGTCGGTTTCGTTCACGATCCGGTCGAAGCCCGTATGCGTGAGCGCAATCTTCAGCGACAGTTCATCGCATATCGCCCTAAGCGTCTGCGGTTCAATCTTCCCCATAGCGGATACTTGAATCGATTTGTACCCCATATCTGCAATCTTCTTAAGCGATCGTCTTATATCTTCCTCCGTCTGGATGAACGATCTAACCGTATACAGCTGCGCGCCCAAAATCATAAGTCCCGTCTCCTCCTTGACCTTATTTCCAATTGTCCCTACACCCTTAATTATAGATAACAGGTCTGGAATCGCCATTGTGAATATCAATAATAACATTGCAAATATAGCGATTATCTCCTACACTTGAGGGGAATATCGATCAGGGGGTAAGAGTATGCAGCACGTGAATATTCATACGGATTCGATCATTCTCCACCATACGGTTGGACATGGCAATACGGAACAGTACGCCCTGCATTGCCATAACTTCTATGAAGTGTTCTACTTCGTCGCCGGCGACGTGAGCTATCTCGTGGATGGCAAACGCTACGACCCCGAGCCGCACAGCATCCTGCTCATTGCCCCCCATGTGTTTCATGGCGTCAAGATCGAAAGCGATGCGCCATACGAGCGCATATCGCTTCATTTTGTTGCCGGATTTCTGCCGCGCGAGTACCAATCCGTCCTCTTGTCTCCCTTTCATACCAAAGGCGGCTCAAGTAACATTTACTTCGCGCAAGGCGTGAAGGACGAGCTGTTCTCCTTCTTCAAGCAGCTCATGGATTGCCGCGATTTCGAAGCTGATATTCGCGAGCTGTCGCTCCGCATTCGGCTAGAAGCGCTGCTATCGCAAATATTGCAAATGAGCCATTCGCTTAAGAGCCATACGGAAGCTTCCGCCTCTTCTACTACCGTTTCCCGCGTCATTCAATATTTGAACGATCACATCGCCGAACCGATTACGCTCGACGACCTCTCTGCCCATTTTTTCATAAGCAAACATCACCTGAACAAAGTTTTTCGCCAGGCAACCGGCACCACTGTGCTTAATTACGTCATCCACAAACGGGTCGTGATGGCCCAAAATCTCATGCTGCAAGGCCAATCCGCTAATAGCGCCGCGGCCTCGGCCGGCTTCGGCGATTACTCCTCCTTCTACCGCGCCTATAAGAAAATATTCCGGCATGCGCCTTCGATCAAGCAAGCCCCTATGCTTCTCCATTAAGTCAGCTTCTTTCCCCTTGGCGATTCCTTTAACCCTTAAGGTTCGTTTAAGCTGCCTGATTTATCGTTAGGAAACCCTAACAAACAGGAAGTGATAACAGTCATGAACCCATCCGGAAAATCAAGAAAAAAGCTATACGCCATTATCATTACCACAGCAGTAGTCGTTATCGGCGGCATCCTGTACGCGCTCGCTGACCGTTACTTAATCGAAAAGGTCGAGGTCGTCGTGGAAACGCCGCAAAGCGTCGATACCGACGATAGCAGCGCCACTCAAGAGCCTGCCGCAGAGCAAGCCGAATACGACGATTGGAATTACGAGAGCGATGAAATCAGCATTAGCATCGATCAGGTTMAGACGGGCTCCGGCGAGGACATGATTACGTATTTCGTAGCCGATGTACAGCTGTCGGGTGACGCAACCCTAAGCTCGGCTTTTGCCAAAAACAGCTTCGGCCGCAACGTGATCGATTACACCTCCAGCATCGCTGAAGACAATAACGCCCTCTTCGCGATTAACGGCGATTATTACGGCTTCCGCGGCGACGGCGTTATTATCCGGGGCGGGACGGTGTATCGGGACGAGCCGGTTCGTATCGGACTTGGCTTATTCGCGGACGGTACGATCAGCAGCTTTGACGAGACGGAAGTTTCCTCATCCAGCCTGCTCGCGGACGGCGTCGTCGACACGCTGTCATTCGGCCCCGCCTTAATCCAAAACGGGGAGATCGCGGATGACCTAGGCAGCGTAAAGATCGATACGAACTTCGGCAATCGCTCCATCCAAGGCGCTAACCCGCGAACCGGCATTGGAATGATCTCAGCTAATCATTATGTGTTCGTCGTCGTCGACGGTCGTAAGTCGAATTACAGCAGAGGCATGACGTTGGATGAATTCGCTGAGGTGTTCGCCGATCTTGGCGCAACCGAAGCTTATAATTTGGACGGCGGCGGCTCGTCTACGATGTATTTCATGGGCAGAGTCGTCAACAATCCGCAAGGCAAAAACAAAGAACGCGGAGTGAGCGATATTTTATATATCGCGGAAAGGTAGGTGATGGAGATGGTTATCCTTATTCCTTCCTACGAGCCGGATGTTAGACTGATCAAGCTGATCGAGGATCTGCAGATTTCCATTCCTGGCATGCCAATCGTTGTCGTCGATGACGGCAGCGGCGAGTCTTACAGCGAATGGTTCAAGCAAGTTGTTCAAATGGGCTGCATGCTGCTGACGCATAAAACCAATCTGGGCAAAGGCCGCKCGCTCAAGACAGGCTTCAATTATATAAGAAGCCATATGGATACCGATGGCGTCGTCTGCGCAGACAGCGACGGTCAGCATTTGCCTTCCGATATTAAGCGGATCGCCGAAGCTGTCCTCGAACATCCAGGCCGGATTGTCATGGGCGGCCGCCGGTTTACGGGCAATGTCCCTCTGCGCAGCCGCTTCGGCAATACAATGACGCGCAAGATGTACGCTTTCTCTACGGGAGTGAAGCTGTATGATACGCAGACCGGCCTTCGCGGCTATCCATCCGCCATGCTGGACTGGCTGTGCAACCTTAACGGGGAAAGGTTCGAGTATGAGATGAACATGCTGCTTGAGGCGCCCGGAGCAGGCTACGCGTTCCATGAAATTCCGATCGACACCGTTTATTTGGACGAAAATAAATCGAGTCATTTTCATCCGATCAAAGATTCCGTTCGTGTTTATAAGCCGATCATCACCTTCATCGCGTCGTCGCTCTCTTCATTCGCCGTTGATTTTGTCCTGCTTCTCGTCTTGCAGCTGTTAAGCGGCCATCTCTTATTTGCCGTCATAGGCGCGAGAATTGGCAGCTCGATCGTCAATTACTCCCTCAATCGAAAATTCGTATTTCGCAAGGGCAGCCGGAAAACTTCGGCAGCAGCATCGACCACGGCATCGGCATCGTCATCGTCCTCCGTCACAAAGTCGCTGCCGAAATATTACGCGTTAGTAATCGTCGTTCTACTATTGAATTACGCCGTCCTGCATTTTCTCAATATTAATTTAGGCGTCCCATTACTGGCGGCTAAGCTCGCGACGGAAGCGGTTCTGTTCCTGTTCAGCTACTGGTCGCAGCGTAAATTCGTCTACTAGAACCCGTTTCAAAGGGGAATTGTCGTCGTTTCTCCCGGCCTCACTTCAACCCGCTGCCATCCGGCGGAAGCGCATTGCCCRAGGGGCTTTGCTGCTTCCGCTCTATTTTCGACCAGAACCTTAACCGCCGCGGGATAGACCGACTTATTGCATACCGAGAGGATACGCTCACCTTGCTCGTTAACGATAAGCCCGCACTCCACTTGATCGATCGCAAAAACCTTATCGTTGGCCAAGTCAACATAAATGCCGGGAAGCTCCGCATACGTAAGCATAAGCGAAACCTCGCACCAGCACGAATAAGGAATCACTTCTCCCACATAACCTTTACCTTCCCAATCGCTCATATTAACGCGCTCGCTCATATAACCCGGCGGCATATTATGACCATCCCAACCTCTCACCGGACGATCCGACCGTGACAAATATTGCGGCAGATTGCCCGCGATCTCCCGCAGCAGCTCCATATACATCGCTTTGCCGGTCGCACGATACAGCTTCAGCAACGAGTCACCGGACAACGTACAAATACCCGGTGCGCTATGCTTATTCTGAACGTTGGCAATTACCGAGCCGGTCGTACGAATGCCAAGCCTCCCGAATGTCGACTCCTCGGGAAAGCGGAAATCGTACGACACGCACCACGTCATCGCTTGTTGCGCCGCTTCCTCCGCCCGGTCTATCCAAGCCTTCTCGCCGCTCGTCTCATATAGGACAATATACGATTCGAGCAGTCCAAACGCCGATTCACTATCCGGGCATTGCAATATTTCACCCGGACCGCCTGTCGTAACTCCCTGGGCAGTGAATTGTTGATAGAAGGATTCGGCCGATTCCTTCGCAACCTCCATATACATGCTATCGCCGAAATAACGGCTGCAAAGAGCTAGCCCTGCCGGGGCAATACCCGCTCCAGCCGAACCGCCGATTATAATATCTCCAGTCCCCGTGTGCACCCATTGGCCGAATTGACCGTACGTTTGCCATAGTCTCACGAACGCATCGGCCAGCCTTCGCGTCCCGTCCGTCCAGCTAGGCGGCAATTGGAATTCAGGCTTCAACCGCTCAAGCGCGATGAAATGTTTCATAATGAAATAGAGTGCATCCGCGCTCTTGCGCAATATATGCCAGCGCTCCGGGTACAGTCGGTCCGGAGCGTCATTGAACTCATCCCCATACCACTCTCCCTGATAACAGACACCATGGAAAAATCCCGACTCCGTCTGGCTTCTGAACATAAATTCAAGCGTCTCAAGCGTCCGCTCAACTGACTCGTCATTGCCTTCCAGCAGTAAGGCGTAGCTGGACATTCCGCCTCCGACCCAGCCGATCTGCCAGTCCTGATGCTTCATATCGATTGTGCCTACCGCATAGTAGCCGAGCTGCTCATTCCAATTCAGCTCGTTGTACTTCTTCTCCTGAATCTCCCATGCGGCGGAGAAAGGCAGACTCGATGCAAGTTTCGCTGATGGCTTGCCCGAGGTTCGAATAGAAGCGAACTTCTGGAATAGTCCTTTCACATCTTCACATGGGAAACGATATACACGGCAGCGAACTTGCACGATTTCACCCAGTTCGAAATCATGCCCGCGATCGTCGCTTGGCGCTTTGGTCGTCGCCATCTCGTATTTCGTCACCGGCCTGACGCCCGGCGCTTGAAAAGAAATTCGCGCCGAGCTTCTGTCCAAGCTTTCTTCCATATGTATCGACGTATCGCCAAGCACAGTCGCTTGCTCTGTTTCGAACAACCAGCCGACAGACATTTTTTCGTCGAAGATGCCGATGATCGGCGTTGCCGCATCGCCTGTCAGAAGGTGAAAGGCGGAAGGCATGTGTCGCTGCTTTGATAGCCTTGGCACATCGGTAATAATCGTCGGCACATCCGGCCCATGTTCATCGAGCTTCGTCCAGCATGGAGCATAAGGCAGCTCCCTGACCTCGAATCGATTGCCCGCGTATACCGCTCCCGGTACAAGTACATAGTTGGAACTCGACCAATTCGATAACGAAAAGGATACTGCAGCAGCCGATTGCTTAGCATAGCCTTCCGACCGAAACACCACAGTAAGAGCCAATCCTTCGCTGCTATCCATTGCTCCTTCATATGACAATTTCACCTTCCAAGCATCGCCGGATGCCCCAGCTACCGCCCCCCCTTGTTCTCCGTTCCAGTTAACCTCACCGTTCTCCACCGGAACCGCATCTTCATATCTCGTAATGAAGGCCTCCAGCTTAACGCCTGTTCCACCGAACAACTTGTTAACCATCAAAACAATCCCCTTTTTGATTACTGTAATTGATGGATACGTTATCATGGGATCTGAAAGCGGTCTACTGTGAAAAAAACGATTAAGTGTACTTATTTTGAAAGCCCTTGCAAGTGTAAAGACATCGGATTTATAACTATAATGTAGCTTTATAACCAAGGAGGACTTCTTCATGGAAACCGCTTATTACGTAGCGCCATACGGCAATGATAGCCACTCGGGCAGCACCCATGCCCCTTTTCTTACGATCCGCAGAGCACAGGGGGAAGTCCGTACGAAAATTAGGAACGGCATGGATCAGGATATTACCGTTTATATGCGCGGTGGATTGTATGAAATGGATTCGCCTCTGCGCTTCGATGATAGAGACAGCGGCAGAGACGGATGGAAGGTTCGCTACTGCAGCTATCCGGGTGAAGAAGCACGCCTTGTAGGAGGCAGAGCGATAACAGGATGGAAGCCTTATAAGGGGAACATATGGCAAGCAAAGCTAGACAGTGATCTCCCTTCCTTCTATACGCTGTATGTGAACGAAGAACGGATAAAGCTGGCGAGGCTGCCCGCTTCCGGCTACTTCGAGACGGCTGCCCATGAAGAAGGAGGAAATGCCTCTGACCAAGGGATTACCTTTCGCGAAGCAGACCTTCCAGCCCAATATGATCTAACCGAGGCGCAAGTCTTCGTATGGCCGGGGGAAGGAGAATGGAATTGGTTCTCCGAGACGAAGAAGATCGCGTCGGTTGATTGGGAGAAGCGGTATATGAGCTTCGAAACACCGGCAACTTGGCCGATCGGGACTGGCTCGCGTTATTTCTTGCAAGGGTCGCTCGACTTCCTTCGCAGCCCAGGGCAATACCATTTGGATTCGGCTGCCGGTATCCTCTATTACTGGCCCGCGGATGAAGCAGCCAACCCGAATGAGCAGATCATTATCGCTCCATCGGTCAAGAGACTGCTCGACATTCAAGGCTCATCCGACGCTCGGACCGTTAAGGATCTTAGCTTCTCTGGCCTTGCGTTATCCTGTACCGACTTCTTCCGCGAGTATCGAATGATGGACGAAAATACCGAGCGTAAGGAACACCGCGAAGGCTTAATCTATATCAATCATGCTGAACACATCGAGATTAAGAGCTGTATGCTTCAACTGTCCGGCAGTTGCGGTATCTTCTTCGATTGTTATACGAAGCATATTGTGATCGAGGGCAACGACATCCGCAACCTCGGCTATTGCGGAATCAGCTTGAACGGATTCCCGCCAGGCCAAGGACCATTCGTAGATGCGGAATCCTCTTATACGAACTCTCATAATCGCATTGTGAACAACCGTATTACACACGGCGGAGAGCTGATCGGCCATGGCTGCGGCATATTCCTCTACCAAAGCGGTGACAACGACATCTCGAATAATATGATCGCCAAGATGCCTCGTTACGGCATCTCGCTCAAGGGCATGAGGCATAAGACACTGCCCGAGCAAGTATACGGTGTTCCGGTCACATGGGATAACCACTGGGATTTCCTTCACAGCCGCAATAACCGAATTGCATATAACGATATTTCCGAAGTAATGACGGACAGCCAAGACGGAGGCATGATCGAGGCATGGGGCCCTGGCCGCGGCAACGTTATTCATGGCAATGATCTGCATGACAGCGGCATTCACTTCTCGTTCGGTTTCGGCATCTATTTAGACGACGCCGCCGATGATTTCACCGTTACGAACAATGTGATCCGCGGGCTCTATTCAACTGGCGAAGGAAAGCTATGGATGCTTATTTTCTCCAAGGGCATCGGCAACCGAATCTACAACAATCTGCTTGTATCCAATCCTCATGCGATCTCGGCTATCGGCTCCCAAGAGATGGCGGACGAGGAGAATAAACTTATCGATATTGCCGGCAACATCATTTATAATTCAGGGTATCTGTATTACTTCGTCAATTATAGCGACGAACGCTTCGCTGCCGCCGATCGCAATCTTTACTGGCGCGAGGGCATGAGCTGCCAAGTAGCCGGCAACCTGCCGCTTGAAGCGAGCGGCGCTGATCCTCTTGAGAGGAACGAATACCCGCTGGAGCAGTGGCAACACCTCGCTAACGGCAAATACGACAAGCATACCTTAATAGCTGAGCCCGGATTCATCGATGCCGATCATGCGGATTACCGGCTCCGACCGGATTCGCCTGCTTACCGCTTAGGCTGGACCGACATCGATTTTGAACGAATAGGTGCGAAATAGTCAAATACCAATCACAGGGGGCTGGGATCGGATGAAGGTATTCGGCTTTTACAAATCCAAAAAGTATTTGCAGCGGGTCATGCTCTCCATAATGGCGTCCATGGTGCTCGTACTTGCCGCTTCATCGGTATCCAATACGTATATTTTAGAAAGATCGGTCAAGCGCATCCAAGAAGATTCCAACCTGAAGGTTCTCTCCCAAATCCAATACAATCTCTCTTATATGAACGACATTATTACGAGGCTGTCCAATTTCGTCTATCGCGACCATTTCCTAATACCGCTTATGTTCAACGGCGACTTGCCTAAGATGGATCTCATCCGCGGCTACCGCCAAATGTCCAACATTATGGAAAGCTCCTCTTTCCTGCACTCGATGGTGATTTATAATAAGTCGCAATCGGAGCTGTACGGCACGAGCAACAGCTTCCTGCTCGACGGCGGCATTACGAAGGAGAAGATCAGAAGCACGTTGCTCGATCCCGCCAATCCTCAGCCTACGAACCGGCTTATCCCCATGAGCATGTCTCAGGGCGATGAACGGATCGACTCGTTCGCTTTTATCGTGACCGATTCGCTTAAGCCGTTCTCAAGCAGCCAGTCAGGAATCATACTGTTCATTAAGTCCGACTGGGTGTTCGAAAGCTTGCGGAAGATGAACGTGGCAAGCAGCCGCGATCAAGGGGAAATCCTTATCCAAACGAAGGATGGCCAACTGCTGTCTTCCGATCCGAATGCCTCCTATTTGTCTTCGGAGCATCAGAATAATATTAACGAACTCGTCCTGAACGACAAACAAGCAGGCCAACATACGTCTGGCTTCGTCATTGGCGACCTGGCGGGGGAGAAAAACATGGTTACGTACATGGACGATGGCCTAGGTTCTTGGACGATTCTGTATATCCAATCCTATGGCAAGCTCATGGCCGACGTGACCAAAACCCGCAATCAATCGTTCATGCTGTCCGGACTGTTCCTGCTGTTCGCGATCGGCATATCGATCGGATTATCCTATAAGCTGTATAATCCGATTGAAAACATGCTCAAACGAATCAGACCGCATCTTCCGAGCACGCGGAAGGAAGACGCTCAGGAGGATGACAGCTCCGGCTCCAGTTCTGGCAGACACGCTAGTCAAAGCTACGGAGACGAGCTGACTTTGATGAGCGACAATTATATGCGGCTATCGGAGAAGCTGAACGAGATCAGCTCCGAGCATATCGTGAGCAAATATTATATCCGCCGGTTTCTGACGGATAGTCTGCTTTTCTCGCATCGCGACATGCAGCATTTGATCGAAAAGCACGAGCTGAACATTTCTGTCCGGGAACCGCTCATTGTATGCGTGCTTAAGATCGATCAGTTCGCGGTGTATGACCGTATGACGACAGGCAGTGCCAAAAAGCTGCACAGCTTCGCGATCGTCAATATTGCCCAAGAAATAATGGGCAAGACCTACCCTTGCGAATCGGTTGAAATCAGAGGCGATCATGTCGTGCTCATCCTCTCTCCAAGCGAGCTGGACGACAACGCGCAATTCAATCGGGTCAGAGCGCTGCTGCGCGACATTCAAGATACGATTGAGCGGTATTACGGCCTTTCGTTGTCCTGCGGCATTAGCGATGTGATCTCGCAATTCCCGTATCTGTCGACGGCATATGCCCAAGCGCTGCGCTGCAGCCAATATATGATCGTGAAAGGAAACAAGGCGATTATCGCGTCGGATGATATTAAGGAAAATCTGTCCAGCAAGCAAATGTCGCTGCCGGACGCCATAGAACGCAAGCTAGCCGAGGCGCTTAAGAAAGGCCAGCTGACGAATGCGGGCAATGAACTGGAGAAGGCGTTCTCCCATATCGCAACATTCAGTTACGAGGATATGCTTCGCGCCGTCAGCAATCTTGCCTGGACGATCAAGAACGCCGCTTCCGATATTGTAGAGCATCGCATTGGCACATTCTCCGTCGATATGGACTATATTCATCAGATTCCGCAGGAGAAGGAGACGCTTGAGGAAATATATCTGTCCCTCCTCTCGCTCTGCGCCAAAATATGCGAAGGACAGCGGCCGGCCAACATGGAGCGGAACGAAATTATGCTTGAGACAGTCAAGGAGCTCATCGAGCAAAAATTCGCCGATATCAATCTGAGCCAGCAGTCGATCGCATCGACCGTGAAGCTCTCCTCCGCCTACATCGGCAAGCTGTTCAAGGAAAGCTACAATATGACGATTACCGAGTATATGAACGAGGTTAGGCTGAATCACGCGCGGGAGCTGCTCGAGAGAGACAACTATACAATTGCAGAAATAATGGATAAATGCGGATATGCGAATCAAAGCTACTTTTTCCGGCTGTTCAAAGGCAAAGTCGGCAGTACGCCTAAAGAATATCGGATGAAAAAATCGATTTCTTAGAGCCATTTCAAGCACCTAACAGCCCCTTCCTCCACTGCTTAAAGTGGGAGAAGGGGCTTTTGCATGCCCGTATAGCGGGCAATTACACGAAATCGAATATTTTACAGTCGCAAACTACAGTTAATCCATCATTGTATTCTATCCGCTGTACTTCTTTCATGGCATGATGGGCATCAGAACAGGAAAACAACAGAAGGAGGAGATCATTAGTGGCACAAACCAAACTCGCCGATTCTAACGCCGATGCGCAGCGTCCATTGCCGAACAAGCCGAGCTGGCTTCGCAGAGAATGGAAACATCTGAAGAAAAACCGGGAATTGCTGCTGCTCGCGACGCCGGGTATTTTATTCAAATTCGTAATCGCTTATATCCCGATGATCGGGCTCATTCTTGCCTTTAAGTATTTCAGGTATGACCAAGGCATCTTCGGCAGCAAGTGGGTAGGCCTGAACAACTTCGAATTTCTATTTAAGGCGCAAGACGCGGTGCGCATCATCCGCAATACGCTGCTTTACAATCTTTCTTATATTGCCCTTGGAACGGTTGCCGCATTGCTTCTTGCATTGCTCCTGAACGAACTGAGCGGCAAATTGATCAAGATTTATCAAACAACGATGTTTCTGCCTTACTTCCTCTCCTTCGTCCTTGTCGGTTATATTACGAGCGCCTTCCTCGACCATAAGGGCGGTTTTCTTAATACGATGATCGGATGGATCGGCCTTGAACCGCACAAATGGTATTTGGAGACGGCGCCTTGGATATTCATCCTGCCGCTCGTCGCCCTGTGGAAGGGCATCGGCTTCTCCACGCTAGTCTACTATGCGGGCATTACCGGTATTAACACCGACTATTACGAGGCGGCCAGACTAGACGGCGCATCCCGTATCCAGATGATGTGGCGCATTACGCTTCCGCTGCTCAAGCCACTCGTCATCATCTTGTTCATCTTAGGACTCGGCAACATCTTCCGCGGCGATTTCGGCTTGCATTATTTCGTACCGAATAACGTTGGACCGAACTTCCCGACGACTGACATCATCGATACGTACGTTTACCGAGCTCTGACGAAACTAGGCGATATCAACTCCGCGGCGGCAGTCGGCTTCCTGCAATCGGTCGTAGGCCTCGTTACTGTCGTAACCGCCAACTATCTCGTTCGGAGAACGGATAAAGACAATGCATTGTTCTGAACAAGGAGGAATTACACATGCAAAGCACCAGATCATTTAATTGGATGAACGGGTTCATCAATCTATTTCTAACGATTCTTTGCTTGATGATTGCCCTTCCGTTCGTCCTCGTCGTCATTATATCGCTGACCTCCGAGAACAGCCTTGTGCAGAACGGATATCAGTTTTTGCCGAAGGAATGGAGCGCGGAGGCGTACCGAATCATTTTCGAGAAACCGGATCCGCTGCTGAAGGGCTATCTCGTGACTCTAATCATTACCGTCATCGGTACAGTGACTTCGCTGCTGCTCACCGCAATGACTGCCTATCCGATCTCTCGGATGGACTTTAGATACAATCGTCCGATTACGTTCTATGTGTTCTTCACGATGCTGTTCAACGGCGGCCTGATCCCTTTCTACATCATGATGACGCAATACTTGCACTTAAAAAACTCATTGCTGGCAATCATCCTTCCGACGCTGCTCAGTCCTTTCAACATTATGATCATGAAAGGTTTCCTGGACAAAATCTCAAAGGAAATTATCGAATCCGCAAAGGTTGACGGAGCAAAAGAGTTCCGGATTTTCTTCGGCATCATCCTGCCGCTGTCGACGCCTGCGCTAGCGACGCTTGGCTTGTTCATCGCCTTCGGCTATTGGAATGAATGGTTCTACGCGCTGCTATTCATCGACAATGACAAATACATTCCGCTGCAGCTGCTGCTCGTGCGTATTCTGTCTCAAATCGAGTTTCTGGCCAACTCCCCCCTTGCCCAGGTTGCCGATAAGCTCGCTTATGCGAACTTTCCGACCTTGTCTGTTCGAATGGCAATGGCGATTCTCGCCGGCGGACCAATGTTAGTCATATTTCCTTTCTTTCAGAGGTATTTCGTGAAGGGTATTACAGTAGGTTCCTTGAAAGGATAAGGAGCGACTATTGTGCCAATATAAAAACAATATAAACGGAGGGTTCACAGATGAAAAAAGCAAAAGCATCTCTATTGGCCAAATGGTTCACGCTTACGCTATGTCTTGCCATTATCGCGGCATGCTCAAACAATGGCAACACGCCGAACGCTACCAATGCCCCAAGCAATGCCGGCAGCAGCACGAATGCTCCTGAAACTGAGACGCCTGCTGAGCCAGCTCTTCCCGAAGTGAAGCTTACCTTCATCTATCCGGTTTCTGCTCAACCTGGTCCGGACCAGCAGCTCGTCAATGACGAGATCAACAAATATTTGAAAGAAAAAATCAACGCGACCGTAGATTTGAAGCCGCTTACTTTCGATGAGTACGAGCCGAAGCTCAACGCCATGCTCGCAGCAGGCGAAGACTTCGACCTCGCATGGAGCTCGAAGGGCTGGCTAGGCAATTATCAGCCTTATATCGATAGAGGCGCTTACTTGGAAATTACGGAAGATATGATCAAGCAATATGCACCGGAAGCCCGTGCGAACATTCCGGATAAATTCTGGCCGGATATGCTTGCCGTAGATGGCAAAGTATACGGATTCCCAATCTATCAAGTAGCCGCCAAGACGAAGAGCCTTGTCATCCAGAAGCGCTTCGTAGACAAATACAATCTCGATGTAAATTCGATTCAATCTTACAAAGATCTTGAGCCATTCCTTAAGCAGTTGAAAGAAAATGAGCCGGATATCATCCCGCTCGGTCTTGCGCAAAACTCATGGGGCTTGTTCACGGACAAGACGAAGGTCGGCGAAGGGCTTGTGCTTAGCTACGCTAAAGACGATCCGTCGCTCAAATATATCGGCGGGCTGCAAATACTCGATGAGAAAAAAGAATACTACGATACGATGCGCAGCTGGTACCAAGCCGGATACATTAACGAGGATGCTCCGATCATCCAGAACATTAACGATTTGAAAGCCAAAGGCAATGTGGCGGTAGGCCTCGAATTCACTTCTAAGCCTGGCGGTGAAGTTGGCGAAATGGCTGTAAACGGCGGCAATGAAGTCGTCTATGCTCCGATTGCCGACAGCTACTTCACGGGTATCGCCGGCGCTATGCATGTCATCAACAAAAGCTCCAAAAATCCGGAGCGTACGCTTATGCTGATCAATCTGCTTAATACGGATCAGTACCTTTACAACTTGATTTGCAACGGTATTGAAGGCAAACACTATAACAAAACAGATGACAAGTTTATCGAGCCGATCAAAGATTCCGGATACGCGCCGAACGGCGACTGGGTATTCGGCAACCAATTCAACGCTTATCTGAAGCCAGGCCAAGCAGCGGATACGTGGGACAGAACGATCGAGCTTAACGACAGCGCCATCGTCCCTGCGACAAGCGGCTTCGGCGTTAACGAAGAGAGCATCAAAGCCGAGATCGCCAACGTAACGGCAGCCAACAACGAGTATCAAGCCGCGCTTGAATCCGGCTCCGTTGATCCAGCCAAGGAACTGCCGAAATACCGCGACAAGCTCATTGCTTCCGGCCAAGAGAAGATCGAGCAAGAAACCGAGGCGCAGTGGGAGAAGTTCAAGCAAGATAAAGGGTTAGTGAAATAGGAAGTTTTATAGCAAAAATAAGACCGCAATCGAAACGGTGCTGCCGTGTCGATTGCGGTTCTTTTCTAAATCTTTTTTTCCAAAGGCACCTCTCCATTCACGATTGCTCTCTTTGCTCTACAAATCCGGCAAATTCCCTGATTTTGTCCCCACCCGATAAGGCGTTGCGATACCTTCGTAATTGAACATCATGCTCATGCCCATGGAAGCGTGCATCAGATCGTGGCAATGCATCATCCATAATCCGGGATTATCCGCTAGTACATAAATCTCGTAGGTTTCGTCCTTTTGCGTTAAGAGGGTATCCAGATATACCGGACTTCCGGTCAAAGGCTGGCCGTTGCGGCTAAGAACCCGAAAGACATGTCCGTGCATATGAAACGGATGATTGCCGCCACCGGCATTCAAAATCGTAATTTTCACGCGATCTCCCTCCTCTACGATCATTGGAGGAATTTCATGAAAGCTTTTACCGTTGATCGTATTGATAAGAAATTCATAGTTATCCAGCAGTCCAGGCTCATTCAGGTCATGGCCGTCCATCGCAATGATCCGATAGGCTGCTCCGTTAACGCTTATGGTGTCCGTATCGTTCGTCGCATTGATCATTCTTACTCTGACAGTAGATCCCGGGGCGGCATCTATATTCAAATCGTTCGTTGATCCGTTCAACATATAAGTGCCGTTCAGTTGTTGGATGAGGACAGAGTCCTCTTCATCATAGTTGAATGCGTCTTCTTTCGGATCTATAATAAGTTTCCCCAATAACCCTTTTTTGGCTTGTACCGAACTAGCCTGATTTCCTTTGCGCGATAGCTTTCGCATAAGGGGTCACCTCTTTCATGATTGATTATTGATTGATTAATAACTAATGAGCAATTGAATAGTGTTATACGCTTTTCCGCAATTCGCGAATGGTTGCAGCAATTCCGTCTGCAGGCTTTGTTGCCGGAATTTTGCCAATTTGACGTTCATATTTTTCACCGCTTAGCCGTAAAGGCTCTTCCGTTAGATAAAGCATTTCGACCACTTCCTTCATGACCGGTACGAATAGGCCAAGCAGTGAAAGACCGTACTTGCCGAGCGGTATAACAGGTTTTGTTGTCCCGCTTGCTTGCTGTGCGATTCGAACGATGTCGCGACCGGAGATCAATTCCGAACCGGGAATATTCCAGTTTTGTCCATACGCGTGATCATGATCGGATAGCTCGACAACCATTTTAGCCGCGTCTGGCAAATATACGTACTCCCGAGGAACTTTCATATTGCCGATAAAAAACGCCATTTTGCCGGCAGCGATTGCCTCAAGCGTTCCTCCCAAATACGAAGCCTGATTCGCGGTTGGCCCATAATAATCCGGCAATCGAACAATCATCGCTCGTGCCTCGCTCCAACGGCTGCTGAAGATCATCTGTTCGAATGCAAGACGAACTTTGCCCTTCTTTGTATGCGGCTGTTTCGGATGATCCTCTGTCACTTTGCTCATCTGTCTTCTGCCGTAAGGATAGATACCGTCTATCGCCACGACCTTCAGCTTCAAACGATTGGCAGCCTCCATTATGGCTTCGCCGAGCGGCAAAAGTTTGCTTGCCATCTCATGATAAGGTACATTCGCGCAATGGAATAGAACATCCGTTTCCTTAGCCGCATCTGCAATATCGTCGGAGTTGAAGGCATCACCTACGGCAATCGTTAGATTAGAGGGACTGCCTAATTGCACGGCAAGCTGCTCTAGCTTCTGGCGGGATCGTCCAAACGCAATCGTCGGTATCCCTCGTTTCGCCAGCTCTGCCGTAATCACCGCACCTGTACCGCCTGTCGCACCTACAACTATCGCTTTTTTCATTGTCATCATCCTCACTTTTATTATTTGTGATTGATTAATCACTAATTTGTTTTCACTATAGCATTTAGTTATTGATTGGTCAATAACTAAATGCTGCGGCTTGAATCGCCGGTCTTACCTTTGCTTCATCAACAGTTCCGGCATGTCGAGCGCCGATGAAATATTGCAAAGCATCCYCCGTGCTAGAAACAGGAATGTTCTTTCCTCCGCGTTGGGGATTTTGTTATTAACGAATGCATCCAAAACAATTTGCCGTACTTCTCGAAGTCCGGCCMGCATTGCCTCTCGAATCGGTTCTTCTTGAATTGTCTGTGCTTGCATCTGAAGGTAGGTTTCATTCATATGGGAGGCCAATATATCCTCGTAAGCCTTAATCAATTCGCTTTCCAACCGTTCCGGTGTTGCGGAATCCACGACTTGACGGAAAGATTGGCTTATTCTCATCCAGGACACCTCTAACGCGCTTAACAGTAAGGCTTCTTTCGTTGCAAAAAAACGAAAAATATAAGGCTGCGATATTTGAGCTCGTTCCGCTACCTGTGCTGTGGTTGCCCTGTAATAGCCGGTCTCCGCAAACACTTCGATCGCCGCCGATATAATATCGGTTTTACGATTAACGACTGCTTTTTCATCCTTTGGTTTTGGCAAGTTCTCTTCATCCTTTCGTTTAGTGACTAATCAATAATTAACTGGTTTGAGTATATCTCAAACCTCGTTGTGAAGCAAATGGATGTGCTAGGTGTAGAAAGATAAAATAACTGTCCCCACTAGCGAATAGGGGACAGTTATTTTATTCAAACCTTAAAATAATGACTTTATAAAATTTTTTGCTGTGTTATATGCTTTTCCGACTGCTTTTGCACCAGACTTGATCATATTTACCGCTGTACTTCTTACCTTCTGTCCCGCTTTGCAGATTGTTTCACCTATCGTTGAACCAGCCATATAAGCAACGGTTCCGCCAACCATTGAGCCTAATACCGCTCCAGCAACCGTTCCGACCACGGGTATCCAACTTAGTGCCATTGCCCCCACTATTGCTCCTTCAGCAGCACCGAGACCGCTGCAAATAAGTCCGCTAACCGCCGATACGGTAACACGCTCCATTTTTTCTAATCCTTGAACTATCGTTAATTCACCATTGGCTACTTTTCCTAACACTTTCACATTCTCAATGGATACGCATGCCACATTTGCTATTACTCCTGCTGGGGTACCTTTCGGTATCATTGCAATTAGCCCTTTTTCAGAAGCTATCTTTAGCGCCACAGCCGTTGCGCTTTTGACGCCAGCATCAGCTCCCGTTCTTAAAGCTGCTTTCACAACCTCATGACCCTTTATTTCTTGATTGGTCATTTTTTTATGAACAAGGTCAAATCCTACAGCAACAGTCGCGGATTGAAAGCCAGCCAATGCAATATTTTTAGTCATATGGGAGGTCAAGTCTTTCAACTTATAATAGTTCCAATCCGTATCGAGAGACTGTCCTTCTTGAGCAAGCTTTTGCAATTGTTTTCCTTCTGCCTTATCCATAGGACGGCTTTTCAGGTTATCGTTGCCTATCGATTCTCTGCCATTAGATACATCAAGTGCCTGACCTTTGGATATTAACTTCCCCTGAAAGGCATAGTTACCTTTATCGAATGCTCTATTGGTCGCAACCGCATCTCCACTAAGCTTTGCTTGGTACTTCTTCACGATCGTGCCAAACTCATCCTTAATGACAAGATCAACTGAATTTTTGGTGTACGTCTCACCTGGCTTAGGTGATAATACTTCTGCTCTTAAATTGCTTTTTCTTAATGCAGCTTCCATATTAAATGTATTGGCATGGTGGTGCTCAAATATAAATCCATCTAGATTCGAATTCATATTGATAGAACCGTCCAAATTGGTTATCGCATCTCGCATCTGCTGATTCGAAGTTGCAATCACATGATCAATTTCTTGAAGGTACTGTCCGACTTTGCTAACTTCCATACCAATTGTTGCTTCTTGGACCTTTATTTGCAGCCATTTTTCTTTGGTCGTCCCTTGTTCGACTGCATTACTTAGACTCTTTAAATTCGCATCATGAACTTCAACAGATTGTATGATTTCAATTTTGTACTTTTCAGCCTCAGCATAACTCATCTCAGGCAAATGTTTTCTCAGTTCGTCTTCGATCCATTGTTCTTCGGACATAGACTGCTCTTTAGTAGAAAAGCTTTCTACAACATCTCGAACAATATCAATCACTTTTTCCTGGTCTTGATGCGAAGCGTTCAGTGGACTGGCACTCATTCCGCTTCATCTCCTTAACTTTTAGATGCTGATTTAAAATGATTCTTTTTGTACGCGTCTGACAAAACTTTTATTTTATCTTTGAATAAGACGGATAGGGATGCTGTGTCCTCAATGATTGAAACCATATCTTGAGTAGTCACTTGTTGTTTCCCAGAAACAAAAGCTCTTTCAATCCCTTCCTTTACAACCCCTTCAATATCAGCTCCGCTAAAACCTTCTGTTTTCCTGCTCAGCTCGGCAAAATCAATCGCTGCCATATCGCCTCTTCTTCGTTTTGTAAAATGGATTTCAAAGATTCGTTTTCTATCCACCGCAGTCGGGAGATCGACATAAAAGATTTCATCGAATCTTCCCTTTCTTAGCAGCTCAGTTGGAAGGTTTGAAATATCATTTGCAGTTGCAACGACGAAGGTAGGACTGTTTTTTTCCTGCATCCACGTTAAAAAGTATCCAAACAATCTTGTAGCGACCTCCGCATTAGCACCGTTTCCTATGCCGGCGAACGCTTTCTCCAATTCATCGATCCATAACACACAAGGGGATATCGCTTCTGCCAGCTTGATCGCTTTACGCATATTGCTTTCCGATTCCCCAACGTACTTGCCTAATAATCTCCCCATATCCAATCGTAATAGAGGGACTCCGAATAATTGGGCTGTTGCTTTGGCATTTAGGGATTTACCGCACCCAGGCAGACCGGCGATTAACACACCTTTTGGGATATCTACTCCATATTCCAATGCCTTGTTCATATTTTTAAAAACCTTCGCTTTATTGGAAAGCCATGATTTCAGGTTTTCAAGACCGCCGATTTCATGAATTGTTTCATTCTGTGGGATCATTTCCAAAATCCCTGATTTCTTTATTACTTGGAACTTTTGATCGTAGATGAGCTCCAAATCCTTTTTCGTCAAATCTCCGTCTTTCGAATAGGCAAGTGATAAAATATTTACAATTTCATATTCGGTAAGGCCCTTAAAAGCAATTGTTAATTCATCCAATAATTCATTTGCAATATCGGGCAACTGGTTGTCACGAAGAAATCTCCTGACTAATTGTTTAACATCCTGTTCCTCCAAATAGCCAATTTCGATTATCGTTATGTATTTCTCTAACTCCGTCGGGATCTTCAATACAGGGGAAACCAAGAACAATACCGTCTCGAGTCCGTTATAGATCTTTAAGGCGATTTCCTTTAATGTGCTTATGACATGAGGATTATCCAAAAAGTGATGAATATCTTTAAGTACTAGTATTTTGCCATTCAACTCATCATCTTGGCTTAAGGCATACAATATTTCTTCAACTGTTTTGATACTGTCGAGCAAAGGGCTCTTCGTTTCGAAATGAACAAACCCTTTTGAAGCATTCCATTCAAGTATCTCTCTGCCATATGCCACTGATTTAATGAGGCTGTCGACCTTGGTCTCTTCAAAAGTATTCAAGTATAGTAATGGAAATTGGGCATCTACATAGTGYAAAATCGTCTGACTAACCGGATTCTTTAGCATAAAAATCGACTCTCCTACTTTGTCTATTCATAAATGTATACGGTGTCTTCACACATAACCGCGAGTTTATCCTCGCACAGATCGATGTCAAAATAACTTATGTTCCATGCGCTATCATTTTTTAATTTGATCGTTTGAATCAACTCGAGTGTATGAATATCCCATAATTTAATTTCACTGAAGCCTGAACAGGTTAGCAACACATCATTGGCTATCTTCATTAAAGTGATGTCTTTTTCATGGGCCTTTATGTTTCCAAGCTGTTCCCCGGTATTTAGATCAAATACTGCAATATTTCCTATTGCAACCAAGCTATCCCGGCTAATGCCGTCTCTAAACATAGCATCTTTAGAGAAGCTGCTCAGAGCAAATAGTTTATTGTGACCAATAACGAATTTGCCGATTGATCCGCTGAAACTTAACAAAGGGCCTTTGGTTGTTGAACGATGCAGCTTCCTCTCTCTTGGCAAGAAATAATATAATTCTCCTTCATAGCAGTAGGAGAAAACTCCATTAAAAAATGATCTTGAACCGACGTAATTCAATTCAATTTTCTCACCTGGGATCAGACGCTTATTTGTCATTTCAATACGACTTGATGCCATTTGGAAATTATCAGAGTCATTCACGTTCGAACGAACTGCGAACATTTTTAATATGTCTTCTGCAACTCCCATTATGTTATATGATTCCACTTTATCAAAAGAAGCATAGATGGTTTCCCGTTTGGTAGGATCATTTAAATCAACCTTAAACACTTTATACAAGTCGACCCACCCACGACCGGATACACTTACGTTATCAATATCAAGACAATAAACGGAATTTAGGTGCTTTATCGTTGTTACATACTGTTCATACTCATACGTCTCTATCTTATTAATCATTCGATTATTACGAATATCGTAGAAAGCCAAGTATCTGCCAATTTCGACACATAGCGTATGTCCGTATATATGAATTTTTCTTGGCGACGGTGATGATCTTGTGAATAGGCCACTTGCATTTTTGTATGAATCTTTGTTGATTTTAATGGTTTTGGCGTAATTTCTAAGTGCTGCACCCTGTCTAATCTTTGACTCATCTATTTCAAAGACAGATATAGACGACGGATTCAACTTAATCTGTGCGTGTGCAGTCAATAACACGTTCTCGAAATGAATATTTTTATTTTTTGCATCGAACATGTGGGTCCCAATCAGCGTTAATGAAGGCTGATTGATACCGACATAATGAATTCGTTCGGCCGTTTCACTAACTTCAAACGATTCACCTAATAAGTAAATCGTTCTTGAAGCATCGTCCGCCGTATCTTGAATCATCTGATCAAGTTCACCTTGAGACATAGCAATGAAATGAAGCTGACTCGATATAATTGGATCGTCCGTATATTGATTGATGATCGACAGCTTATCTCGTTTGCTCTTGAACGCTTGTATATCAAATGGAGCACTAATTGCAACTCCGAATATTTGGCACAGTTTTTCCGAAATTTCTGATTGATCCTCAGTAGCCAATTTCTCTAGAAGTTCAGCTTCCGCTTTATAAAAGCGTTGTTCTAACCACGTTTTCAATCTACCGTCAAAATAATATTCAACGATCGTTTCCATTTCAAAGTTTTCTTTCAACTCTTCTATAGTCCTTACTTGAACCCCGTTTTTCATTACGATAGGAAACTTTATGTTTCTCTTGAGCATTAAATATTCCTCACCTTATTAGTTTATATTCTACATTTTCCATAAGTAATTATTAATTATTTTTGATAGTACATCAGCTAAGATATATATGAT